>NZ_JCBCUW010000061.1:0-28076 GCF_059862525.1 Pseudomonas sp. MF08875 | reverse complement strand
CAAACGCTTCGACTTCAAATGCCCGATCGAGGTGATGGGCGAAGTGATGCAAGAAGCCGTGGTGATGCGGCATGATGCTCCCGCTTCAATTCAATAACCGTGTTGCACTCAGATCCTGCAACCGCCGCTTCTTGTCGTACCTGCATAAAATCCAAAAAAGAAGCCATGTCCAATGGCAACAGCAAGTGTCATTCCTTTATGACTACAAAGGCAACCTCCTGGTTGACTTAATTATCCCGCTAGAGCAAATCGACGACCTTCCCGACCTGCTCAGAAAACATACGCCAATCAATATACAGAGCATCCCAAGAACAAACACGCACACAGCAAAGTACAACTACAAAGATTATTTGTGCGAAGACTCAGTCGCTATAATTTCCGATCTCTACCTGGAAGACTTTGAAGCCTTCAACTACTCCATTGTGCCTTAGCCCATTAACGATGATGTGCCACCCAGGGATTTAGCCGTGGCTCATTCAATCCCGGACGCTGCCGGAAACAACGACCCGTTCCGTCCCTGATTCTCGCGAGCACAAAAAAGCCGATCCTGTTGATCGGCTCATTTGCCTGACGCTGCCAACGCCCTCGCATACCTGGCCTGCTCCACGCCATACGAGCCGACGCTTTATTCACGTCCGCCCGCTTACGCAACGCGCTACGCCTTCCTGGCTACGACGTAAACAATGTCACTTGGCAGCAAACGCAGGACCGGCAGGGATACAGCGACCGCGCAATAGATGAGGGCTTTTGAAATCGCCCCAAGGTTGCCGGCAAAGGAGATCCTGGAATACAAGCCCGCCAGCCCAAGTGTTGGGAGCGTACCTGTTTTTACCGCAACAAAACTGTTTTTAGCCAGCAGCCCGGAAAGGTTCCTGGCGTTGAAATAGTGTACATGGGGCGATGGGAAATCCTTTTGCCATAGCCTTTCAAAATAATCAAACTTATCGGCCCGGCAAAACAGCCTGGAGACTTTATAGAACACCCCGTCACTGCTCGGCAAATTCAAAACAAGCAAACCGCCGCTGTTCAATCGCTGGTAACACTCAGAAAGGACTTCGCCAATATCCGGAATATGCTCAATCACATCATTGAACACGATCACATCAAACATCTCCCCTGCTTCCAGCACGTCAGGAAAATACCCCTTACGAACGGGGAGCCCCCGTGCAGCGGTCGCGTTGAAGACGGCTTCGTCAGGTTCAATCCCTAAAGAGTCAAACTTACCCATTGCGGCTTCTAAAAACCAACCATGGGCACACCCGACGTCAACCAATGTCCCGCCCGCAGGCTTAAGCGAAGCAATCACACCCAGAAGCTTTTTGAAATTACCAACACGAATATCACGAAGACCCGCCTCCCTTGCAGTCTCATTGACAAGTGTATGTGGCGATACCTCATTGATAACCGGTTGTAGATCAGCTTTCTCATAATCGCAATGGGAGCATACAAAGTGCCACCACTTGACCCCCGTTGAAAGCTCGCCACTGCATGCAGGACAGATATTATTATCCATGTAAGTCCCTCACATCCTTATTCGTGACGGAGGAGCATACGACAGCCTTTTTCTGCTTAGAACCCTGAATATGTAACGATCATGGTGGCGCCTGGCCAGTCGACGAAACCGGGCAGCGGTGCTGCCGCCCAGCGCAGACAGCGATTGCCAGGCCAGCCGCTTCTTGAAGCGCCGCATTCCTTTGCTGCGTGATTTTCCTGGCGATGATGGCCGCGCGGTCCCCCGCAGCTCCGTCACCGGCACGCGTCACCCTAGGGTCAACCTTGCCTATTAGCGCCTGCTTGGCTTTATTGGTTGCGATGTGTCTGCGATACTCTGGCCGCAGGAAATCCCCAACCCCGTCCGAAAAAAGGAGTGGGACTCCCGTGCGTTGGCTTACTGATTTATTAGGGAACCAAAGCATCTAGGCCCCTCCGTGGTCGTACTACTGTCAAGCGGATATGCACCCGCAGGAATTTAATGCAACGAAGTCTATTTCAGTTCGCTCGCTACCTGGTCGTCGGGGGGCTAACGTATGGCGCGGACCTTAGCGTGTTCCTGCTGCTGTTTAATGTGTTCGGAATGGATCTGCTCCTTGCCAACATGATCAGCAAGGTGTTGGCGGGGATATTTTCGTTCGCAGCACACCGGGCCTTTACATTTGGCGTGAGCGACGCCAAGGGGCGAGCACAGCAAGCGGTGCGCTACTTCACTCTCCTGGCACTGAACATCCCACTTTCAGCCTTGATCCTCTCAGCGGTGCTGTGGATCACGTCGATGGAAGTTGTCGCCAAGATCCTGTCCGACATACTCCTGATATTTATCAGCTATGCACAAACGAAATTTATAGTCTTCAAAAAGGAACGAGACTTCTCATGAGTGACTTATTGGATGATGGCATTCATATCGTCAGGCGTAACAGTTATAACAATGAACTGATTGCGCAATGGACTGGCTTGTTCCAGAGATGTTTCGGGGGCACCGAGGACAATGCGACTCGCGTTTTCCAAAAATACCTGCTCAACGACTCCAGCATTTGCTACTCCGTCAAAGACGGCACCCTGGTGGCGGCGTATTGCGGACTCAGATTGAGCCATGAGGACTCCTCTGTTTTCCTGTCGACAGACACCATGTCCGATGGTACCCAAAAAGGATCATCGGTGATTCTTGGGAAGCGACTGTACAAGTCACTTGCCGAGGAAGGCATACTCGCTGTGTGTGGCTACCCCAACAAGAATATTAGACGGATACGTGAAAAAGGCTTGGGCTGGACGCTCAGCGGACACTTGTACTTGTACGTGGGCATCCCCTTTCTTTGGCGCTTTTTCAGAAAGCCCGCCAACCGACATGGCGTATGGAAACTGGTAAGGCCAACAGGTGGATGGTTCACCAGAAAGACCCCCCCTCTGGTCAACCTGCTCGGCAGCGATGGGCTGTACTCTTCAAACCCCGGGCTCGTCATCACACTGTCCGCCTATCGACCTGGTACTTTTTTCATCAAGGTGCCCAGCTTCCTGTTTGAGCCGAGAACCTTTGGCTACAAATGTCTGACCGAACAGACGGAAAAAAACAATGCCTTTCTGGAAAAAATCAAGTTCCTCAATATCGACACCATTGATATACCTTGATCAGGGAGTATGGACATGAAACCCAGTTCCCTATTTCTGATGGCACACCAAGATGACGAATTCGGGGTGTTTCATCAGATCGAACATGAACTAAGTGCTGGCCGCCGGGCCCTCTGCGTCTATGTCACCGATGGCGCTGCCACTGCTGATTCTGATTGTCGGGATCGTGAGTCGCGAGCCGTGCTTCAGACGTTAGGTGTTGCAACGGCAGACATCCTCTTTGTTGGCCGACAACTGTCGATTGGCGATGGCCAACTGCATCAGCATGTCGGCGTATTGACAGACTGGCTGGATGGTTTTCTGAATGAGCACCCCACGCTTGAGGCCTGTTTTGTGCCTGCCTGGGAAGGTGGTCATCCTGATCATGACCTGCTGCATGCTATCGCCGTGACGTTACTGGCGACACGCGCAACCCCGATTAGCGTCCGGCAGTACTCGCTTTACAATGCTCGGAATTGCAAGGGGCCGCTTTTTCGCGTGTTGTCGCCCCTTCCAGAAAATGGCCCTGTCGAGCGACAACCAATTGCTTGGCGAAATCGTTTTCGGTACATAAAGCTCTGCCTGTCCTATCCATCTCAATGGCGCACCTGGCTGGGTTTGTTCCCATTCGTGGGCGGTCATTATTTATGTCTTGGCGTTCAATCCTTACAAGGTGTCAATAGACAGCGGCTGGAACAGCCGCCGCACCAGCAACCTCTTTATTACGAGCGGCGCGGCTTTCTCGACTGGCCTACGATGCAAAAAGCTATTGAAGAATTGCGTCAAAAACTATCGCGCTCGAATTCACCGTGAGTGCTCCATGAGCCCTGTTTTTCGATGATCGGGCTTTGCTTACCCTCGTGTCTTTTGCCTACAGCCCTGCCGCAGCAGGGCTTCGTGCCCCTCAATACGCCGTGTGATCGGCAGCGCACCATGCGCCTTCGATAACAGCAGAATGTCGCAAATTGCTTTACTGCAAAATAAAATAGCGTAAATTGCTTTTTAAATGCAGACAAAGCAGGAAAAACTAAAAATGACACATTCTGCGACAGCTAGTGATCCTGCTTTGCTGGGCCTGGACAGCGAACACGTCTGGGACACCGAGCTTGCCTTTGCACACCTCAAGGCCTTGGGCGAGGCGGACACCAAACGCACCACAGAACGACGCTTGCACGCGCTGGGACTGCTACCCAAGGAGCTTTCAGAGCACGACCTGCTGGACGAACTGGATCGCCCGGCGAACCAGTTGATTCTGAATTGGGCACTTGAACAGGCGCGCAAACGGCGAGACCGTGTATTGTTTGCCCAGCTTTTCCCCCTGCCGAGTGGCAAGCCAGCATTGCACGCCAACGACGCCAGAGGAGCACGCTTCTGGGTGCCGCTCCCTGGCACCGAAGACGATGTGATTCAAAAAGCATTGGACGCACTTCAGCAGCACATGGGCAAACCGATTGCACTCTTTGCGCACGGCCCACTGGTCAGCGTAACGCGTTCAATGAAGTCGAGCGCCAACATCCAATGCTGCCCACACACCTTCAAGCCAGTTCTCCCTTCGAATCTGAAACCTGCCCGCCCTCACTCAGCGGCACACCGCTTTGCGCATCTGAAACGCCTGGAAGCAGAAAGCATCCACATCATCCGCGAGGCAGTCGCAGAGGCTCAGAACCCGGCCATGCTGTACTCGATCGGAAAAGATAGCGGTGTTTTGGTGCATTTGGCACGCAAGGCGTTCCTTCCGTCAGCCCCCCCCTTCCCGCTGCTGCACATCGACACACGCTGGAAGTTCCAGGAGATGTACCTTTTTCGCGATTTCATGGCGCGCGAAGCGGGCATGGAACTGCTGGTGCACACCAATGCGGATGCCATCGAGAAGAACATCAACCCCTTCGACCACGGCAGTGCCCTGCACACAGATATTTGCAAGACGGAGGGCCTCAAGCAGGCGCTGGACCATTACAAGTTCGACGTGATTTTTGGTGGCGCCCGTCGCGATGAAGAAAAGTCCCGAGCCAAGGAACGCTTTTTTTCATTCCGCAGCGCCACTCACCGCTGGGACCCGAAGAACCAGCGCCCAGAGCTTTGGAACCTGTACAACACCCGCAAGAATCAAGGTGAAAGCATCCGGGTGTTCCCGCTTTCCAACTGGACCGAACTCGACATCTGGCAATACATCTACCAGGAAAACATTCCGGTTGTACCGCTCTACTTTGCCCAGCCCCGGCCAGTGGTGGTGCGCCCCGAGATGACCATGATGGTGGACGACGAACGTTGCCGGCTGTTGCCTGGCGAGGACATTCAGATCAAGAAAGTACGCTTTCGAACCCTGGGCTGCTATCCCCTCACTGGCGCCGTGGAGTCTGATGCAGAAACACTGGAAGACATCCTGCTCGAACTCATCAACACCAGGCAGTCCGAGCGCCAAGGCCGCCAGATTGATACCGACAGTGCGGGCTCCATGGAGAAGAAAAAAAAGGAGGGGTACTTCTGATGCCCACCGATTCGACTTCAATACTTATCGTTGGCGGGGGATTCAGCGGCACGGCCACTGCGATTCACTTGTTGCAAGCCACCGCTGGCCAACGTGCCTCGATTACTCTGGTCAACCCCACATCGGCGCTTGGCCGTGGCCTTGCCTATGGCAGCAACGATGACAATCAGATTCTGAATGTGCCAGCCGGCAATATGAGCGCGTTTGCCGAGAAGCCCTCGCACTTTGTCGATTATTGCCAGAACATCGATCCTTCGATCAATCCGGGGAGCTTTGTATCGCGCCGCCTTTACGGGTGTTACCTGGAGCAATGCCTGCAAGAAGCCGTATCAGCGCACCCCGACCGGTTTCATGCGGTGGCAGGAGAAGCCTGCGAGGTCCACGCGCTTGCAGCCCAAAAGGGCTTTAAGGTCAATCTCACATCCGGCGAATGCTTCACTGCAGAGCATGTGATCCTGGCCCAGGGGCATCAACGGCCACGCTTCCCATTGCCACTCGGCCCTCTGGAACGTGCCCTGGTGATAGACGCTTGGGATTTCGATCGCATGAACCGGCTGCCGTCCGATGCATCCGTCCTGATTATCGGAACCGGCCACACCGCAGTGGACGCGCTTTTTCACCTGACGCAGCAAGCTCAACCGCGCACAGTCACGATGCTTTCACGTCATGGGCTTTTGCCCCTGCCCCATCGACTTAATCCTAACCCCCCGCCCGTCGGCCAGTACCCGGAGTATGTGGGCAAGCCGCCACTGCGCATGCGCACGCTGCTGCATCAACTGAGGCAAGAGGTCGCTCGCCAGGCGAGCGCGGGAGCAGACTGGCGTGATGTGCTCAATCAGCTTCGGCCCCACACACCACGACTCTGGCAAGCGCTGTCGCTGGCTGAGCGGCAACGCTTTTTACGCCATGCGCTGGCGTTCTGGGACGTACATCGCCACCGACTGGCCCCCCAGGCCGCCGACCGACTGAAGTCCCTGCTCAAGACAAAGAACGTGCAGGTGCTTGCTGCGCGGCTATTGGCAGTGAGCGGTACCGCCAGCGGTGAGTTGAACGTTGAGCTCAGACCACGGGGCCAACCGAGCACACACACACTGAAGGTCGCAGCCATCATCAACTGCACCGGCCCGAGTATGGTGATCGGCCCGAGATCGCACAGCCTGTTTCAGCAACTGGTCGAAGACCAACTGCTGACACCCTCCCCTTGCGGCCTGGGTTTGCAGGTCAATGACCGATATCAGCCCATCAGTGCGCAGGGGCATGCAGTAAACGGCCTGTGGTACATAGGCCCGATGCTCAAGGCCCGTCACTGGGAAGCCACCGCCGTACCCGAATTGCGCCTGCACGCACACCAGCTTGCGCGGGAGCTGGCCAAGCAATTGGCGACCTGCTCCGCGCTGCCTGCTCAACCGGAGTCAGTCTGAATATGGCCACTATCAAATCTCGCCTTCGCAAGCCTCAAGCCGAGCCACACACATTGAGCCTGCCTGAGTTCTTCGAGCAGCAGCGCCATCAAGACCTGTTGCGTTTCATTACCTGCGGCAGCGTGGATGACGGCAAGAGCACCCTGATTGGCCGCCTGCTGTGGGAGTCCAGGCAAGTTTTCGATGATCAGTTGCACGACCTCCAGGCCGCCTCCAAACGCCATGGCACGCAAGGCAACGATCTGGACTTCGCACTGCTCGTCGATGGGCTGAGTGCCGAGCGTGAACAAGGCATTACCATCGATGTGGCCTATCGTTTTTTCTCGACACCCCGGCGCAAGTTTATCGTTGCCGATACCCCCGGACATGAGCAGTACACCCGCAACATGGTCACGGGCGCCTCAACCGCCGATGTTGCGGTGTTGTTGATTGATGCACAGCAGGGGGTGCTCACCCAAACTCGACGACATGCCTACCTGGCGTCGCTACTCGGTATCCGCCATATCATTTTGGCCATTAACAAAATGGACCTGGTCACCTATGACCGACAGGTCTTCGACACCCTCCTGGCAACCTTCCAAACGGTGGCCGAACCGCTGGCGTTTCAAACCCTGACAGCCATCCCCTTATCGGCGCTCAAAGGCGACAACATCACCACCCGCTCAGCCAATACGCCCTGGTACACGGGCCCAACCCTGATCAGCTACCTTGAAAGCATTGATGTCCAGCGCTCCAGCAGCAAAAAAGTGGTGTTTCCGGTGCAATGGGTCAACCGCCCCAATGCCGACTTTCGAGGCTTCAGCGGCACGCTTGCATCCGGTGAATTAGCACTGGGTGACGAAGTACGCATTACCGCCTCCGGCCAAACCGCGAAAGTCGCGCAACTTGTAACTGCGGATGGCGACCACTCCAAAGCCACCTCTGGAGACGCCGTGACGCTGGTACTGGACCAGGAAGTGGATGTCTCGCGGGGAGATGTGATCGCGCGGGTAGATCAGCCCCTGGAGATGACTGATCAATTCGAAGCCACGCTTGTCTGGATGGTCGACGAAGCAGGGCTGATAAGCAGGACGTATGACCTGAAGCTCGCCAACCAATGGGCGGCTGCCAGCATCACCACCTTGAAGTACCGTGTGAATGTGAACACCCAGGCACACGAAGCGTGCCGGCAACTCAAGCTCAACGACATTGTCGTGGCCAACCTGGCCCTCAGTAAACCGTTGGTATTTGCACCTTATGGAGAATCGCAAACACTCGGCGGTTTCATCCTGGTCGACCCTTTTACCAAGGCCACAGTGGCCGCCGGCATGATTCGCCACAACCTGCGCCGGGCGCAAAACGTGCACCGTCAGGCACTGAGCATTACCCGCTCAGACCGCGAGCGACTCAATGGCCACACAGGAAAAGTCATCTGGTTTACCGGCCTTTCGGGCTCAGGTAAGTCAGCCCTTGCCAATGCGCTGGAAAAAGAACTCCACGCCCAAGGCAAACGCACCTACATACTGGATGGCGACAACGTTCGCCAGGGCCTGAACAAGGACTTGGGTTTTACCGATGCTGATCGGGTAGAGAACATCCGCCGAGTGGCCGAAGTCGCCAAACTGATGATGGACGCCGGCCTGGTCGTGATGACAGCCTTCATCAGCCCTTTCAGAGCCGAACGCGAGATGGCCCGGCAATTGATCGGAAAGGACCATTTTATTGAGGTGTTTGTGGACACCCCCCTGGAAGTCTGTGAGCGACGAGACCCCAAAGGGTTGTACAGAAAAGCAAGAAGCGGTCAGCTGCCGAACATGACGGGCATAAATAGCCCCTATGAAGCGCCCGAGCAGCCCACCCTAAAACTGGACACGTCGGACCGTGACATAGAAACCACGGTCCAACACTTACTGAAGTTTCTGCTCAATAGCCAGTGACGCCGACCCAGCGGGCTCCAATCTATCAGCCATGCGCCCGTAAATATCCTCAAGGCGGGTAATGTCATCCTCACCCAGGTAGCTGCCGGACTGGACCTCGATGATTTCCAGCTCGACTTTGCCAGGGTTGTGCAGACGATGGCGCTCGCCCAAAGGAATGTAAGTGCTCTGGTTTTCAGTCAGCAGGTACACCCGATCACCGCAGGTGATCTCGGCGGTGCCTTTCACAACTGTCCAGTGTTCGGCGCGATGATGGTGCAACTGCAGGCTCAGGCTTGCACCGGGCTTTACGCCGATACGCTTGACCTGAAAGCGCTCGCCCTGATCCAGGCTGTCATACCAGCCCCAAGGCCTAGCCACTCGACGATGCAACAGGGCCTGGGCAACCTCCCGATCCGCCAGTTGGCTGACCACACCCTTGATGTCCTCGCAACGATTCATGGGCATTACCAGTACGGCATCATCGGTATCGACAATACATACATCCTTGAGGCCCAAAGCCACCACCGGCCGGCGGCCCGCCGCATGAACGTAGGTGTTCTGACAGTCAAACAGGTGAGCGTCGCCCTGACTGCTGTTGCCGCTATCGTCGGCAGTATTCAAATCAGCTACCGCGTTCCAACTGCCCACATCACTCCAGGCGCCATTGAACAAAACGGTGCAAATAGGTCGGTGATACTCCATGACAGCATAATCAATGCTTTGCGAACGGCAGGCGTCGAAAGACGGCCCATCCAGTGCTATCGACTGCACGCTTTTGTGACCCGCGCGCGTGGTGACGGGGGCAGCTGCTTTCTCAAGCGAGCGTTTGCACGCTGCGAGAATGTCGGGAGCATGCAGCTCAAGCGCTCGGCGCCATTCGGAGGCCAGCCCCAGAAAAATTCCCGCGTTCCAGTACACATTTCCCTTGAGCAGCAATTCCGCAGCTTGGGCACCGGAAGGCTTTTCAATGAAGCGCTGCACGAGAAGTGCTCCGGAATCCTCCCAAGCGTCGCCTGCCTCAATATAGCCATACCCGCTGCTCGGGAAGGTTGGCACTACCCCAAAGGTCACCAGCGCCCCGCTCAGCGCAGCCGCCTCGGCCTGGCGCACGCGCTCGACAAACGCCGCAGCATCGGGAATGTAATGGTCTGCCGGGCAAAACAGCAAAAGGGCGTCGTCGTCTGCATGTAGAGCAGCCACGGCAACTGCAGCAGCGGTATTGCGGCCCGTCGGCTCTAACAACACCTTGCCATTCATCTGACATTGCTCGAAGGCATCTATAACCAGAAAACGATGGTCGATCGATGCCACACACCACGGGTCCGGGTTTAATTCGCGCACTCGCTCCAGCGTAAGCGCCAGCAAGCTGCGCCCGCCCAATAGCGGCATGAATTGCTTGGGATAACTCTGCCGACTCAGAGGCCACAGCCGTGTTCCCGCCCCTCCGCACAAAATGACGGGTTGAATTGCGGTGCTAACGTTTGATCCGAGCGATGACATTGGCAAAAAATCCATTATTTAAAGTACATTGACTCTGTGCAAATACTGCCTGACTGCGTCGCAGCAGTCAGAATGACTCCGAGTCGCCCAGTGCATGAATTCAACAGCGTACCGTTCATGGGGTGTCGCTTCAGGCGAAACTCAAAATCAATCGCACTGTCCTCAGTGCGGCACTGTACTGACCGAGCATATAACTTCGAACACCCGGTGAATATCAGATTCCGGATGACCTGCCTTTTCAGCCCCCCCATGCGCTTGACACGGGGCGGCGTCGGCAGATCGGCACGTCAGCTCACGCACGTGATCCAGTATTGTTGACGCCTGGCCGCCGGATACTCCGGTGAAGGGGACGAACGGGAACCGAGGCCACATCGTAGCTGACAAATCCGAGCAGGAATTGTATGCCCGCAATAATCGGCAACGCTGACATCATGACCGTCCCGGCAGGTGTGGGCAGGCCCATCTGGGCAGACTCCACCCAATGGTATCCGCCGTACAGAAGGCCGAAACCCAGGAAGAGCAGGCCAAGTGGCAACTCCAGTGAGGCGACCGACATGTCTCGCAGATAGTAACTGTAAAAAATTCGCTTGCTGAAGTTACGCACGTGCTTGGCGAGGAACTCGCCGATAATCTTGGAAATTTTCAGGTTACTGACTTCGTCGACATACTTGGCATTCATCGGTACATCCACGACTACCGCACGGATTGTATTCAACCGAAACAGCATGTCCGTTTCGAAAAAGTAGCGATTGCTTATTTTTTTGAAAGGCAAGTGCCGAGCCACTGTCACATGAATAGCGGTATAACCGTTGGTGGGATCAAACAGATCCCAGTAGCCTGAAGACAGCTTGGTCATGAACGACAACATGGCGTTACCGAACAGACGCATACGTGGCATTGCCCGAATTTCTTCCAGATCGAAGAAACGGTTGCCCTTCGTGTAATCGGCCTCACCCGCAAGGATCGGCGTGATGAAGTCGGGAATCAGGCTCGGGTCCATCTGGCCGTCACCATCCACCTTCACGATCACTTCCATATCGTCGTCAATGGCGGCTCGATAGCCAGACATCACGGCACCACCAACGCCCTGATTCTCGGAATGTCGCAGAACAATCACTCGTTCATCGGAGCAATTGGCCTCGATGAAATCCCCCGAACCGTCCGGGCAGCAATCGTCGACTGCATAGATACGTACCACTTCAGGGCCGATTCCGCCGATCACACCCAGAATATGGTTTTTGACTTTATAACAAGGAATCACCACTGCTACTTTGGGTGGAGAACTATTCGTCATGTTAATTATTTATCCGTTTGCAAATACGAGACTGACCATTAGCCAAGCGTGGGGTGGAAAACGCGCTCCCGGGAGCGCATCACCACCCGTGCACATCAGTGAGTGACTTCATACATTTCAACGCCCCACAACTCCGCCATCCGCGGAAAGTGCTGCTGAATGTAGGGGGCAAGGGCGGCGCGCACGTTTGGCTTCGTACATCCATCCAGCACGATGTGGCTGACTTTGTTTTCCGCTAGATAACGTTCGAATTGTGCGGTGTCGAGCAGTTGGGTTTCCCGGCTCGCCCAACTGTAGTTGTGCCATGTCGTGTAGATGGTTCGACCATTGAAATAGGCGCCATAGGGGCAACCCAGCAGCAATACAGTCGGCGTCGTGCGCAGCGAAGCGTTGAGTATATTGCCCATGTACTGATGGGCATTGAGCATTTCCTCGGCGTAATTTGCCGATGGCACACCACGGTAAGGACTCGGCGATACCATGTTCATTGCCGGAACATGCATCATCCCGTTAACAAAGCGACTCGCCGGCAGGCCGAACAGATTCGCCGCAAACAGGCAACCCAGGATAATCACCCACAGGGCGCTTTGTGGCCGCCTGACAACAATGTGCATGTAATAGGCAATGCTCGTCGCCAGCAGGGCAAAACCCGGCAAGAAGTAACGCAAGTACTGTATCTGCACCCCCACCGCCACCAGGTAGATCACCCCGACACCGAATGGAACCAGCGCCAAAAGGTTGCGCCGGCACACCGCAACCACACTCCCGGCGCACGCCAACAAGAACACGATCATCAGCCCCATGGAGCCGTCACTGGACTCCTCGTAGCGGGACGACTCGAAGGTCATTTTCCACGGCAAGTCCCACGAGAGATGACCAGCCCAGCGACGGTCCAGGAAATTGACAGGGTCCCAGTAAGGTGACTTGAACACCCCGTTAAAGAACGGAAACAGTGGGTTTCCGGTCTTCAGCCACGCCACCACGTAAAAAAACAAGGCCAGCACCAGGGCTGCCAAAAGAATCATCGACAAACGAAGTCGATCCGTGGTTTTGCCGATCTCACGCCAATTGACTACCAGTACCGCCAGGATCACCGGGGCCAGCAACAACCCGAATGTCTTGGTCGCACTGGCGCCCGCCGCGCAAAGTGCCGCCAACAACGCCAACTCGATGGATCGATGACGCAGTGAAGACGTTAACAGGACCGCAGATGCGAGGATGAACCCACACAGGGTCACCTCGATGAAAAGCCCCGACACCTCACGCACGAACATCGGCACAAAGGCCAACACCGCCGCTATGGCGACGCCGGTCGGGCGCAAACGGAAACCGCCGCCGGTAGCGACAAGGGCCAGCATTGCGAGAAATTGCAGTACAAGCTCAACCTTGACTGCCTCGACGTTTCCGGCAATAAACATTGCGCTGAAATTAAGTTGAGGCGCGAGAGGCATGACCGCGAACACGTATTCACGGAAGTCGTAACCCCACATGCCCTTGGTCTGCATTTCACGTGCGATGCGCATGTGCATCGTCATCGCATCCCCGTCAAACCCAGGGTGCACTGACGCAACAATTAACAGCATGACCGACAAGAGCAAGAAGAACCGCGGAACCTTCCAGCCTCCTACGGCCCTCAGTTCCCTTGGACGAGAAACGAGGAGCTCGCGCAGCACTCGCACGACCTCGCCACGTCCGATCGGCGAAAGCAGCAACAGCGCACCCAACAGGGCGCCTTCCATAAAACGTGTATTAATTGGGAAAAAACTGAGCACCGCGAGGATAAGCAAAAACATCGCCTTGCCCACCCAAAACGCCAGCGCCAATCGCGCAACGTCCGACCGGGCAAGCTGCGCACGGGCCTTAAGCCCGATAAGCTGATACCCCAACGCCGCTGCAACGAAGCTCGCGGTCAACGCCCACACGGTTGCGACCGGGCCTGCCATCAGAACGAACGCAGCAAGCACCGCAACCACGCCATTGATTGGATGAGGCCGGAAGGTGGCCACTAGCGCAACCAGCGTGAGCACTACAACGATGGTCGCAGCATTGCGTACCTCGTAGATATTGCTCCAAAGCACCGTCAGAGCGCTTGCCGGCTTGCCGGTGAGGAACAACGCCAGAGCCGCGCACATCAAGCAGGCCAGCAGCACTTGCAGGCCCAACGGAAAAATTCCCTTTGCGCGCCACCAGGGAGCCTCGACATTCAGCGCATTTGGGGTAGTGCTCACGAGCTTACATTTCCTTTGTATTCAGGGGACATTACGAAACATCCACGTCAAAGTATCCATCAACGGTATTGGCTGATAATCGTCGACCAGCCCTCTCAACTTGCTTACGTCGCCCTGAAGCCGTCTGACCTCATTGGCGCGGACAAAGGCAGGATTTACCCGGACCTCGATGTCGTGGCCGGAAATCTCCCCCATCAGGGCGAGGACTTCCTTCAAGGACACCACCCGACCCGACCCCACATTGACTACTTGCCCTGCAGGGGCGACATCGAGCAGTTTTACGTAAGCCTGAGCAACCACCCGGACATCCGAAAAGTCACGCTCCACGTCCAAATTACCCAACTCGATCAGCGCCTCTCGACGCTGAAAATGAGAAACGATTTTCGGGATCAGAAAATGCGGGGCCTGCCCTACTCCGGTGTAATTGAAAGGGCGCGTGACGACGATTGGCAAACGATCCATCCACAACCTGGCCACATACTCCATGGCCAACTTGCTGACCGCGTAGTCGTTTGCGGGATCGAGGATAACGGTCTCATCGATCAACTCCACGGGGGCATTGCCATAAACATTGGCACTGCTGGCCAGTAGCACTGCGCGCGGTTTACGAGCCAGCCCTGCGAGGGCTTCGAGCAGGTTCCTCGTGCCAACAACGTTGGCACGGTAGATGGCATCGGCCTCACCATGCGCAACAAAGGAAATGGCTGCCAAGTGGACAACCACCTCAGGCTCAACTTCCTCAACCACACGCCGGAGTGCCGAAAGGTCGCAGATATCTACCCCAAACCACCCCGCAGCCACATCATCGGGCCCACTATGGCGGGTTCCGAACACCTGGTAGCCGGAGCGACGCAATTCATCGGCCACATAGTGACCGGTGAACCCATCCAAACCGGTAACCAGGGCCCGCGGTTTATCAGAAAGAGAAGCCATTGGCATTTCTCTTCAAGTCCGCATCGACCATCATGGTGCACAGTTCTTCCAGCGTGGTGACAGGCGACCAGCCCAGTTCATCCATCGCTTTCTGCGGGTCGCCGATCAGCAACTCCACTTCGGTCGGACGATAGAACTTCGGATTAACGCGCACCAGCGTCCTGCCCGTTGCAATGTCAACGCCGATCTCATTTTCAGCCTGGTTGCGGAACTCGATATCAATACCGACAGCCTTGAACGCCAAGCTGACGAATGTTCTTACCGTCTCGGTACGATTAGTGGCCAAAATGTAGCTGTCCGGGCGCTCCGCCTGCAACATCCGCCACATCCCCTCAACGTACTCCGCCGCAAAGCCCCAGTCTCGGCGAGCATCCATATTGCCCAACTCCAGGACGTCCGCCTTGCCGAGGCTGATTTTCGCTACGGTGTCAGTGATCTTTCTTGTGACGAACTCACGACCACGCAAAGGTGACTCGTGGTTGAACAGAATTCCGCTGCTACCAAAGATGTCATAGCTTTCACGGTAATTGATCGTCATCCAGTGGGCATACAATTTCGCCACACCGTACGGGCTACGCGGGTAGAACGGCGTGTCCTCCCGCTGTGGAATCGCCTGTACCTTGCCGAACATTTCGGAGGTGGAGGCCTGATAAAACCTGGCCTTGGGATTCACGATACGGATGGCTTCAAGCAGATTCACCGCACCAAGGCCGGTGATTTCAGCCGTCGTGATGGGCTGATCGAAGGAAACGCCCACGAAGCTCTGCGCGGCGAGGTTGTAAACCTCATCAGCCTCTGTGGTTTGCATCAGGCGAATGCTGGACGACAGATCAGTCAGATCGTACTCAACCAAATTCAGGCAAGGGTGGCCGGCAACGCCCAGCTCCTTGATTCGCCAGAAATTGACCGAGCTCGATCGTCGGTAAGTCCCATAGACGATATAGTTCTTCTCGAGAAGAAGTTTTGCCAGATAAGCCCCATCCTGGCCTGTAATACCGGTAATAATTGCGCGTTTCATCATCTACCTTGATAAAGTAAAACTAACAGGGTGCAGCCGCATCAACTTCTGCGACTATCACCACTCTTAAATAAAACGGGCGCCCGTCAGATAACGACATCTGATTGATAACAGATCGGCGCGCCACGTGGCCAGCCAATAACCCTAATAGGCAATCCCGCGGAATGCTTCCTTGACCCTTGCCTGGAAATTGGCGCGTGCGAAACGCCCGATGGACGCTTGCGCTCGCTGACCTATTTGCGCCAGGCTTTCAGGCGAAGCGTTAACCAGAACACGCATTTGCGTTGCAAGCATTTCGTAAGTCGAATAGCGGAACCCCAGGTCCTCGCTTGCAACGATTTCCTGCTGGCCCGCTGCATCGAATACTACCGGAACACAGGCGCAAGCCATAGCCTCGCAGGTAGTCATGCCAAAGTGCTCGAAGCGCTCGGGAAATTGTTCGACACGCTCCCCCCAACCCGCGCCATGCCAATAGATCGACGCCTTGCGATAATAAGTAAGCAGGTCGGAAAAAGGCAGGTCCGGAAGGATATCAATCGGGTGGCCCGAGCACAGCTCCGTCAAACGGTCAAAGTAATCAAGGTGCATTTGGTGCTCACGATGTCGGGAGCCCACAAATACCAGGCGCCAACCGTCGGGGATGACTCCCTCTTGCCGCAGGCGAATGAATGCACTCGCGATCTCGTGATGCTTCTTGTTATGCCCCCCGGCAAAAAAACGCCCGACGGTCAGAATGATTTTTTCTTTTGAGGGCGAACCGTCGAAACCGAAGAGGTTCGTGTCGATCGGCGGCTGCAATTCGGTGGATGGCAATTGCCAACGCCGTTCAATCCATTCCGAGGTGAAGTTCGATATGGATATGACCCGGTCATAGGCTCGCAGTGAATCACGTGAACTGTGCCTTTTGAGCGGCGCCTCAGTCCCCCATTTGAGCGAGCGCGTGTCGATACACGCGCCCAACTGCCGTGAGTCCGATGAAAGGCCTAGTTCGCTCATCACCACAGGTTTGCAGAAAATGGAAAGCAAACTGCTATGGCGCTGGCCATTTGACTTGCATGCCACGTGCAGGACATTTCCTTCCATGTGCCAGGGAAGCGCCTCGCCATCCACTCGAACCGTCTCGATACCGTTGTAGGCCTCGGGCCAAAGAGGGATCTTGAAGGTGTGGGAATGCGCACCAGACACCATCAGAACAGCCTCGGCGCTCACCCAGGCACGCCCATCGGGCTCGACCTCATAGACACCGGCCATGGGAGTAATCACACCACCGCGTCGACGGCCGACGCGAAGCAAATCTCGTTTGTTGCCACGCACCAGTTCCCGCACCCATTGCAATGCCCGCCCACGCATTGACGACAAGGCATCGACACGATGCGGAAAGTAGCAAATCAATGCCGACTTCTTGGAGCGCGGCATCAACGATGACGAATAGGTGCTGTTAACAAACAAATCGTAATGCGAAGAACGCGGCGACAATCGCTCGCATGGCTCGTTCGGCCACTCGCGCATGGTGCACCGAGAAAGATCCAGATGAAGCCTTGACTCCAGGCGGCTCCAGTCCACTGGTTCAATCGATATCAACTCCACCTCGTGATCTCTGGACAATATCTCAGCGACCGAGCCAGTATAGTTTTCGCCACCACCACACGTGTTCCAATATCGATTGTAAATACCGATTTTCATTCAGCGATCCTTTCGCATAAGTGTACGAAGACGCATCCCCAAAATAGCGGGAATCATCAACGTCGCTTTTAGAAGTGCCTTGAGCTCGATTTGCTGGGGCGTCATCTCATTCAACGATTTTCCCCGCCACGACAATAAGCCGGCACGTCTATTACCTCGTACTGCCCGCGCAAGAACGCGGATAAACCGAGCAGTTTGCACCGCCAAGTGAGACGGCCCTGCGTTTTTGAAAGCGTTAAGCCAGTAATTTCGCGTCACATGGTAACGAAAACTCGGCGACCACTCGCCACTGCTTCCAGCATGAATATGTCGAACCACGGATTGGGGCTCAAACAGAATCTTCCAACCCGCCTTGCGAATACGCCAGGAAAGGTCGGCATCTTCGTAATACATGAAGAAGCGCTCGTCGAACCCGCCATGCTCGACAAAAAGCATTCGAGACATCAGCACGCTGCAACCGCAAAAAGCGTCCAGTTCCCTGGGCTGATCAAATTGCCCAGCGTCGGACTGATTGATCCCGATATCCGCAGCATTCCCCCGACCATCAAGGGCGCTACCGGCATTATTGACGACCCATTTGGCGTTGTTGGACACATCACCGGGAACATCGAACTGGAACTCTGCGAATCCTTCCCGCACAAGACAAGTGCCGAGCAACTGCCCGTCGCACTCTACTTCAAGAGGGACGCCCTCAGGGCGTCCGACCGTAGTTGCTACAATACGCAGCGTCAGCGGCCCACCCAGTTGCGCCTCGCCAACAGGCAGCATCAGCTCGGCCATCTCGCCGGTCCAACGCACGATCCTGCCCTCAGACCAACGTTCCTCATGGTAGAAACCCTGACCGACAATAGGCTTTGTGTAGCTGACGCCAACAAATGCGGTTTCCGACAGATCGATCGCCACTCCAAGCATCCGCCCATCACCACCGCCTGGCGATTGAGTCGGCGCACGAAGCCTGACCTGCAGGAACCGTTTGAAATACACAATTTTGGGAGAAACTGCCCCCACCCTTTCCCCGGCGGCGGTGCGTTGGGTCCAGGTGCCCACAAGACCTTCAAGCCACGTGTCAGAAACCACCGTATCGTTGTTGATCAACGCCAGCAACGGAGAGGTGGCCGCACTCACTCCCAGATTGTTGCCGCCTGCAAACCCGAGATTGACTTCGCTACGCAAAACCTTGACCGACGGGAACTCCTCGCGGAGAAACTCCACGGAGCCATCATTCGACGCATTGTCGACCACAATGATTTCAGCGGGAATATAGGTCTGGCGCAGGAGGCTTGCGATCAGCTCACGCAGGAATGCTTTACCGTTGTAATTGACCGTTACCACGCTGACATTGGGCGAAAGCCGCTTCAGCATTTCGGTACGACGTGCTTCGACGTAGTTGAAATGATCCTGCCGTGCCGACCAAACCTGATCCTTGTCCCTGAGGATCATGTCACGCTCATGTGAAATTCGCTGGATCTCGGCAACATGCTCTGCGGCTATCTGCACGAGTCGCTCGGACCATACCTGGTCCTTCTCCGACAGCATTAAATCGCGCTCGTACGCCAATCGTTGAATATCCGCGACATGATCAATTGCGATCTGTTCGACACGCTCCACCAAGGTCTCATCCTTGGCGGCCAGCTTCGACTCGCACTCATCCGCGATTCGCTGAATCTGCGCGGCATGATCAGCTGTCTCCTGCTCGAACCGAGCATTCCAGAGACGGTCCTTCTCCTGCAACTGTTCGTCACATTCGACGACACGCTGCTCCAACCGAATGGCCAACCCCCTGCTGTCGCGCCACAACGACGTCAGCCGATCGACAATACTCTCGCTCAACGGCCCCAAGGCTCTGAGCATCACGTCGGTATCGACGACTGAGACGATTGAGTAGATTTCGAGGGCGTTCAAGCTTATGCGCCCCCTCTCGGCCCACGTCGCAATGTCCAGCGCCACCACGGTGGCGGACGAAAGCTGCGTGTCGTCGATGTTACGCGAGCAACTCAGGCCGACGTAGAGCAGATCCCCCACGACACAAATGCCTCGCGTATATCCATCCAGGACGGCCGTGCGCAACAGCGCGCCGTCCGGTGAATACTCACGGACTTCCTTGCACTCGGAGTTGGCGAGCAAAAGGTTCTCACCGTGAGGAACAAGGCTGTGGGGCTGTGACAACCCCTCAATATACTTTTGTCCCGAAAACAGGTCCTGAACAAACCCGGCACCCTGGGTGTTGCCTTTGTAGCCCCGGGTCGTTTCGGCCATACCGAAAGCGGAAAAGACGATTGATTCCTTCCAACGGGCCAAACAGTTCAGATGCCAAGAGTCTGGTTGTTGCGAAAACGCCCAACGCCCCATCTCGGTGCCCGCCTCATTGAAGCAAACCACTTCGTTTCCGGTGGTACCAACGACGTAGCACAGCTCACCGTCAAGCAGCACGTCGTGCACATCATCGAACAACGTCACGTCACCGGTGCGCGACCAATTGAGCTTGCCTGTCAGCGCCAATCCGGTGGACTGCAGACCACGCAGGACGGAATCTCCGCTCACATCTACGCCGGTGCAAGACAAAGAGTCCAGGCGGCTCGCCTTACCCCCATGAACCAGGAAGAGTCCACCGTCGTTCGGGCATGAAACCAGCAATCCATCAAACAAACTATGCATTCATTTCCACCGAACATTCAAAGCCAAAATCGATCAATTCCGTGGCTCGATTGTCGACGACAGGCAGTACTCGGAACGCGAGAATATCCGCCTTCCGATGCAGCACCACTTCCTCCTTCGATTCATCGCAACCGAACACACCGGCATTCAGGAAAAAAACACCGGTATTCAAAAGACATTTAAATGAGAACTTGACCAGGAAGCGGGTGCCCGGCTCAACCACCAGAATCGCTTCAGAAGGGCTCGAGGCTGACAGCCCGCCTCCCAACGGCATTCCGCTGGACGACCGGATCGACATCCCAAAACGGACATTGGTAACAATGCGATCAAAGCTCACGTCATAATGGAAATAGTAAGTGCGCCCTCGCACCAGCCCATTTACCTGGACGCCATCATGAGTAAAGATTCGGGTATCGCCGATCAACGCCCCACGGGGCTCGAATATGATCGTACTTTGCGGTACGAAATCAGGATCAAAAGACTCTTGATCTACGTCGGTGCGCTCACTGACAGATGCGCTACCCGTCACGACCAGCGCATCGCCCTCAGGCTCGGCACCACTCGGCTCATAGCAACTGGCACGCATGGCCTCACGCACTTCCTCCCGCGTAGCCGCTGGCGCGTAAAGGAGTTTCTGGTAGCCGCCAACAATTCGCTTCGGTTCGCCGACCGTCAGCAACTCTCCAGAATCGAGCAGAATAGCGCGATCACATAAACCCACTACCGTTGCCGCCGAGTGAGAAACGAAGAGAATCGTCGCCCCCGAGTTTCGTATGCTCTCTATCCTTGAGAAACATTTGCGCTGGAACAACTCGTCACCAACAGAGAGCGCCTCGTCAACGATAAGAATGTCCGGATCAACGTTAATAGCCACCGCAAACGCCAACCGCACAACCATCCCGCTTGAGTAGCTTCTGACCGGTTGTTCGATGAACGCTCCGATCTCGGCAAAAGCCGCGATGTCGTCAAAGCGCCGATCGGTTTCCTCTCTGCTGAGGCCCAATATTGCCGCGTTCAAATAGACGTTCTCACGCCCGGTAAACTCCGGATTGAAGCCCGCCCCCAACTCCAGCAACGCAGCCACTCGACCCTGAGTTTGAATACTGCCGTCAGTGGGATTGAGCGTGCCGCAGATCATTTGCAGCAGAGTCGACTTGCCACTGCCATTGCGGCCGACTATTCCGACCGTCTCTCCTTTTCTCACCTCGAAACTCACGCCTCTCAGCGCCCAGAACTCACGGTAGTACTGGCGCGAACGTGCGCCTAGCACACGCTGAACGTGAGGGAGAACAAACTGCTTGAGGCGATCACGAGGCTGATCGTAGATGTGATAGCACTTGCTCAGGCTTTCAACCTTGATGGCAACTTCAGAGGACATCAGCAAACCCCTTGCGTGTCTTCTGGAACCAGGCAAAACCCAACCAGGCAACAAGGCATGTAGCCGCCCAGAAAATCGCCAACAGGGCAAAGTCTGGCGACGTTCCAAAGTAAAGTACCGCCCTGGCCTGCTCAATGACGGTAGTGAGCGGATTCAGATAGAGCAGGTAACGGTACGATTCCGGCAGCGCAGTAGCCGGATAAAAAATCGGACTTAAAAACATTAGCGACATCGTGACCACGCCAATGAGCTGCGAGACATCCCGCAGGTACACACCAAGCGATGCCAGCGCCCAGCTCACGCCCATAATCAACAACGCAAGCGGCAGCAGGATGAGGGGCAGATAAAACACCGTCAGATGAGGCAGCCCAATCAAAATCACATAGGCCAGCAACCACACCACCAAGCTGACACCCATATGAAACAGCGCCGATAACAACGTGACGAAGGGCAGTATTTCGAGCGGAAACACCACCTTCTTGACGTAGTTCACATTGGAGAGAATGAGTCCCGGAGCACGATTTATGCATTCGGCAAACAAGTTGAAGATCATCAACCCGGCAAACAACACCAGCGCAAATTCAGCTTTTGAGTCGCTGGCGCTACTCCACCGAGCCTTGAACACCATGCTAAATACAAAGGTGTACACAAGCAGCATGAACACCGGATTGAAGAACGACCATAGCAATCCCAGGGCCGACCCACGGTAGCGCCCAAGCACCTCTCTTTTGGTTGAGGCCCAGATCAGCTGTCGGTAGCACCATAAGTTAGCCAGCATCGCCCTGGGGCTAGCAAAATGCACTTGCATCAGGCGATGATCTCCCCAAGCGTCGAGAGCAAATTGCCTCCCCCCATCGGGGTGAAATAAAGGGTGAACCCTGTTTGATCGCCTAAAAAGATGCTGTCTTTGCGTTTCATGCTGTCCCTTAACCTAATACGCTTGTGTCATTCATGGCTGAGGCGGCCCCTGCGGAGCACGCCGTAATGCTTACCAGCAGTAAAGAGAGAGCTGTTGGGCGCAATGATGACCTTCAACTGCAAATAGAAATACGTTGCAGCGACTACGCCGCTGCTCAATTTTAGGAGTAAGGTTTTAGCCAATGACCATTCTGGCAGAACGCTCACAACGAGTTTCGCTGCCGTGCCCATACAGAGCGCTTCCGCTGGATAACCGGGCAGGAGATGGTTTTGCGTAAAGACATCCCACGCATAACCTTCATTATTCAGATTTTTCCGAACACTGCTGCCGCAATCAGCCCGATATTTCCGAGCAGCGTTTGACGGTAAACACCTGCACGCTTTAGATAAATCAGACGCGGGATCAAACTCATGTTTCGGGCAGCGACAAAGCGCTGGAGGATTTCCCGATTTTCGGGGGTCAGCCTATGCTCCAACGTGTTCAATACGGCAATATTGCTATCACCCCACTCCTTGAAACGCCCCTCAAACAGCATGCGAACGCGCTTGAAGCGAGCCATCCAGCCAGAGTTCGTACCCACCAAATTGCAACTGTGCTGACGGTAGCGCAGAGTAGGCTCAGGGTCGTAAAACACTTGACCACCGCAGCCAGTCACCAACATGTACGCCCACCAGTCATGAGTCACGACGGATTTGTTTTCTCCAGCCTCACGCAGGAGCTGTCTCGCCGAGTTATTGAACACCATGGTGTTGCCACCACCGATGTTTTGCATCAACGCATTCGCAAAACCGGGAAATTTGGAAAACAGTGGCGAGAAACCGATTTCATTGTTGTCGGCATCAACCAGTCGAGTGCGCGTGCAATACAAGCCTGGCACGCCTGCTGGCAAGGTCTGCAGCCACTGCACCGCACGAGCCAGCTTATCCGCCTCCCAGATATCATCCTGATCAGAATAGGCGTAGAAATCTGCCTCGATCAGGTCTTTACATGTCAACGAGACAAAATTGGCGGCAAAACCCTGCGCTTGACCGGAAAGCATGAACAAACGGCCTTCAGCCCACTTCTGCTGGTGAGCCTCAAGAATCGCCAGCGTGTCATCTTTTGAACCATCGTCGGAGGCCCAAACACTCCAATTTGTGTGAGACTGGGCCTCGAAAGAAGCCAATTGCTCAGCTAAATAGCGCTGTCCTTGATAGGTGCACAATAAAATAGCAACTTTGGGCAGTGCATTGCGCACACCAGCCCTGAAATCCACCCGGAAAACAGACTGACCACCCGAAGGGTTTGAGTTGCAGGTCAATTGATCTGCCTGATTAAGCTGAAGCATCCATCTACCTGCCTTAACCGCTAAATTTCAAACCAACAAAGCACGATGCACCTTCCATGGCATACGAATCACTAAGACTGGCAACCCACCAAAACTTCACATTTGCACACCGAACATCAACAGCTGTGGAAGCTTACCTATACGCATTGTGTCCGGCAACACTGTTTGTCACCAACTGACAGAGCAATTTTTGGGCCAAAGGGGCAACCGAACCAGCTCCGGCGCCTTCTACCAGGAAGCAGGCGCCGGGGATTGCCCCCGGATCACCTCGGCCCGCTGGTGCATTTGCCAGGCGCAGCAGGATCAGTCGCCAGCCAGGACTGGGCGGAGCCACCCATCACTTAAGGCCGCGCTCTGAAACACCTCTTTGCATTTGGGCACGATGCCGACCGAACTTAAGCGACGGACGGGAGCTTTTCGCACGCCCCAAAAGAGCAAAGTAGCTACAGCAAGGGGGGAGAAGTTCTTGGCGGGTGTTTGGAACGCCCGAGGCACGCAATTATGTACTCACCCTTTTATGCTGCCCCCCCTCCGACTGAGGCGTAGCACACCATGCCAGCCTCGCGTGTCAGTCACGTCTGAGACGCTTGTGCGGTGTCGCCGACAGCCCGTTCTGAAAATGCGATGCCAGGCGAAAAAGCACAGGCCGGCTGCAGGCAAATGCGCTATTTAGTCACCAGTACCGGTGCGTTCGGCCGAGACCTGCCCGGCGAACGCCTGTCCCACTGACCCACCCGAGGAGGAGCCCCGTGATGTCGACCACGATTCAGTCATCCGCCAAACCCGTGTCCCGCAGCAGTGCGCAGGGCGTGCTGCGCCTGACCCGCGATGAGGTTCAGGTGCTGCAGTACTACCGCGACCTGTCAGACACCGACCGCGTGGCCACCCGCTGTCTGCTGCAAGCGTTGCAACGCCCTCGGCCAGAGCAGGCCTGTCAGGCCAAACGTACCAAGTCGGCCACCTCCACCGAAGCGCAGGCGTAGTCATCACTTACAACGCCGCTCAGAGGGACTGCTACAGAAGCTGCACCAGCTGTCCGGTTTACCAGCCGAACAATAGCCAAGGGAGGATCAACAAGGCCTGGGCATTTACGTACTAAAAGAACCGGCAATTTCCTTGACCGCGAACCTCACACCATGGCCGGCACGGATCAGCTCCGCGAACCGCAGCATCACTGAGGAGCTGGCGTCGTGAGCTAACGCTTTAGTCATCAATTCCCGGGTAGGTTCGCCAAGCTCTGCTTCGACACTTGGTGAACATGCGTGTCCAGTGAGCCAGGTAACAAGAGAAGAAACCATATGTCCTGAGGTATTTTCGTCAACGCCCAAGATTTCCCCCAATACCATTCCCAGTGTACCGGCAGGATGTTGTTCAGGACGACTCCACGCCTTGAGCTCAATCGACTCTCGCTGAACCTTCTCCAAGTTCCGCCGAATCTTTCCTGGAATGGTCGCAGCTGCTTTGGGACGGTTGTAGTATTCACGATTGGCTAAACTTGCGGCGTCTCTGACGACCTTCCAGGCCACCGACCAAAGTTGTGAAACGCTGTAGGTTTCCAATGCCGAGCGCATCGTACTTTTAATCTCTTCCAGCTCTGCTGCCGACAGGTCATGGTGATAGAGTTCGCACTGGCTTCCCAAATAGCGCATGACATCAGCAACTGAGTAATCAAGCCACAGGTTGAAAATCCCATCAGCATCGGTGTACACCCTATCCACCAGGCTTCGAATGATCTCGTCCGCACTCCTTGATGCGACATCTGGAGCCAAACGATAAACCACCTGGTCCCTCACCCTCCAAATCTCATCGCCCTCCCAGTAGTAGGTCCCGGGCCTTGCTTTACCGGGATCATCAAAAACCAGTCCAGCCTCACGCAATTGCTGCACAAAGTCGCCAACATACCGAGGTGCCAATCCACGGCAGTCGCCTACTGTAAAGCCGCCATTGGTCAATCTCGGCGTAATGGCCCTGTCTAACGCCAATAGAAGGAGCACCTGGTTGTCCGGTATCTCTGAATAGTCCACCGTTCGGGTTGACTGCTTGCGGGTGTATTCGGCCAACTGCCGTTCAAGCTCTGCCGATTTCGCCTTTGCAGCTTTAAGCACAATCGCGTCTTGGTCTTCCTGGCACACAGTACAAAGTTTGGTTGGTCGCTGAGGGACCTTTTTGGCCTCGGAGCGATTTTTGATTTCGATCAGTTCTGCGCACTTCAGACAAACTTGATGTTCATCGAACGCATTGCAGCGCTGCCGAATAAAGCTAGTCAGTGTGACGCCTTGAGCCATTTCAATAATGCCGGCTAAAGCACTGACTTTTTCGAGGTATTGCCCTGATTCATCGACTGCCCAGTAACGCTCAATTAACTCAATTTCTTTGGGGTTTTCAGTCAACAGTTGTAGCTTGATTGCCATGTAAAAGGTCCTGTTTCACTTTTGATTACTGCGTATCCAGCACTGGCTGATTTATTCACGCTCATCGCTAAACGCTGTTGCGGCGACACCCTCAACTTTGTTCATGCTTTTTTTTGATCGACGCTCCTCCAGCAACGTCCTCGGCAACACGAACCCGTCGAAACTTCGCTGGGTTATCGGGTTGTTGGCCTTCTCCGCGCCAATCCGATAACGCATCAACCCGTCGGCAATGGAAAAGGTCAGGTCCACACTGGTGTCGGTGCGGCCATTGAGGTGCCCGCGGCTAAGCAGCCGGAACAGCGACCACGGCCCGCGATAGCTCAAGCTGGCGGTATTACCGGTGCTATGCACTAGCGTGAGCTGGCTGCCATTGGAATTGCCCAGGCTGTTGGGCCACACCAGCCCGCTGCGTTGTGGCGCGCCGTGCTGGTAGGGGATCAGTTGGCCGTCAACGCTGAGCATGCTGCTCAGGCGGGTTGCACTGAGAGCCAGGGGTTCGATGGTGAGTTGCACGGCCAGGTGGCCGCGGTGGTTGAAGAAGGTGTCGCGGATGCGCTCGACCTTTTTCAACTGCTCCAGCACGTCATTGCGTACCAGGTAGCCACCGAGGCTGTCGGAGTAACACCTGCACAAGCTCGCCCAGCAGACGTTGTACCTGCTTGCGTTTGTTCAGGTACCCAGTCGGGCCAGGCTTGGGGTAGGCACTGTCCCAATACAGCTCAACCATGCCGGCTATCAGGCCGAGGGCATCGGCCCAGCGCGCCCATTGCCGGGTGCGCAACCACACCACTTGCAGGTGGCCGATGATGCGCCAGTGCTTGCATTGGGTGGCCAGATATTCGCGGGAGGCTTCGTCGATATACGGCCAGTCGATGTTGCCTTCATGCAGGCCGCCGAGCTTGACCATTTCCTGGTCGATAGCCTGGTAGGTTTCATCCTCCACGTCGAAAAGCCCAGCGGGCTGTTCGTGGTCGATGGGCGTCAGTAGCAGCTTGGCGGTGTCGGCTGGAACATCGATCACCAGCGACATACTTGGCGCTCCTGCTCGATCAGCTCGCCCAATCCTTCAGCGTCGAACACCAGGCCGTGCAGCCGAGAGTAGTCACTCTCCAGTCGCAAGCGTTGGCCGCCACCCATGTTGCGTAACAGGGAAATAGCCTGCAACCCACGTCCGGCGTCGACCACCAGCCCAGCATCGTCCAGCACCTGCCACTGATAGCCCTCGGACACCGGACGCTCATCCTTGAACAGTTGGATCCTAATCTTGTTGGGTTTGGCCGGTTCATCCAGTACCAGCTGCAGGCGGGAAATTTTCGATTCGCAGCTGATGGCCAGGTACGGCCGAGGCGGCAACGTGCCCAAGGCTGGAGCAGAGATCACCAGCCGTTGTTGCTGTTCATTGTCCGGTTCTGGAAACGACGACAACAAAAAACGCTGATCCTCGGCTGGGCGCTTGGCTTCGTTGCGCTGCACCAGATCGACAATCGGCAGTACTCGACCAAGGGCGCGCGCCACCGCTGGTGGATGATGGACGGGTGTTCCGGCGGCCAGATCAAAACACTCCAGGCGCTTCAAGGGTGAGACGATGGCAGGGCAATCTTGTGTCGCCGCCTGCACGTTCATTACGGCCACAACCGTCAAGCAGAGCCCCCCTTTCAATCCTCGCCATCCTTTGCGCATCAACGCCTCCTGAAATGCCTCCTGAATTCAACACATAAGTGCAACGCTCACCCCTGTATGCACTTCGTACGGCGTCTTCCAGCCCAAGCGCTTGCGCGGGCGTAGATTGATCCTCGCTACTGTCCGATTGACGGCTTCGACGGT
>NZ_JCBCUW010000060.1:0-29488 GCF_059862525.1 Pseudomonas sp. MF08875 | reverse complement strand
TCACTGAAGTGGCTATGGCGTTCGCCAGCGTTTAAACGGAGAGCCGGATGCATTGAAAGGTGCACGTCCGGTTCGGTGAGGAGAGATAGGGAGATAGCCCGACTACGCCCTGTCTCTTACTCAACTTCGTACCTATGAAGGCTGGCTGTATTTGGCAGTGGTGCTGGATCTGTTTTCTCGTCAGGTCGTTGGTTGGTCAATGAAGTCGCAGATGACCAGTGATTTGGCCATTGATGCGTTGTTGATGGCGGTTTGGAGGCGTAAACCGAAGCAAGAGGTGATGGTTCATTCCGACCAGGGCAGCCAGTACAGCAGTTCCGATTGGCGCAGCTTTTTGAAGGCAAACAATTTGGTTGCCAGCATGAGTCGTCGAGGCAACTGTCATGATAACGCCGTGGCCGAGAGCTTTTTCCAGCTTCTGAAACGAGAACGGATCAAGCGGAAAATTTACACCAGACGTGAAGATGCTCGTAGCGATGTGTTCGATTACATCGAAATGTTCTACAACTCAAAACGTCGACATGGTTTCAACAATCAGCTGTCACCGGTAGAGTTTGAAAAGCGTCACGCAATGAGCTTGCAAGGTGTCTAGAGAACCCGGGGCGATTCACTCACACGCAATGTCACTCGAAGCTTAGGAGAGTGTTGAAGTGTTTTAAGCGGTTCTGGTGGTCTCGACAGTTCAGGTGATTGCGACGGTGATACCCGTCAAACCGAGGCGGTTTCGAGCAGCGGCAGAGCCAGCTAAAAATAGTCAGATTTCAGGGGTTTACAGAATCCCGCCAATCGCTATAATCGTCGTCCTAACACGCCGGTATAGCTCAGTTGGTAGAGCAACTGACTTGTAATCAGTAGGTCCCGGGTTCGACTCCTGGTGCCGGCACCATCCAAGGTTCCAGAGAAGGCTTTCAAAATCTCTGAAACCCCCGAAAAACCCGCCTTCTGGCGGGTTTTTTCGTTTTGGCGTTCCGTCGGATTCCGCCAAAATCTTATGGATACCAGCCGTTTTAAGGATAAAGATAGGGGTAAGGTCATTCGATAAAGGGAGGAGTACCCTTATGTCGCGCACCACTGCTCCACTCTCCGATTCGGCTTGCCGTTCAGCCAAGCCCACCGACCGCGCCTACAAGCTTTTCGACGGCGACGGCCTCTACCTTTTAGTCCAACCCAATGGCCGCAAAGGCTGGCGTTTCAGGTATGTAAAACCTGATGGTCGTGAAGGACTGACCTCATTTGGCAACTACCCCGTGGTTGGCCTCGCCGATGCGCGCAAGAAGCGCCTGGAGGTCAAGCGCATGCTGGCGGAAGGCGTCGACCCCATAGAGACCAAACACCAAGCCAAGACGCAGGCCGCAATTAAAGGCCGAACCTTTGAAAGCGCCGCACTGGACTGGCACAAAGCGATGTCTGCCAAATGGGCTCCGGGCCATGCCAAGACCGTCCTGAGCCGTCTCAAAACCCATGTCTTCCCGCTGATCGGCGCTCGCTCTATTGTCGATCTGGACACCCATGACCTGATGCAACCTCTGGAAGCGATCCAGAAACGCGGCACGATTGACGTCGCTTTAAGGGTACAAAACTACCTGCAAAGCATCATGCGCGAGGCAAAACGTGCTCGACAGATCGCGGCAAACCCTGCCTCCGACCTTGAAGGTTTGATCAAAGCCCCGAGGGTAGTTCACCGCCCAGCTTTACCCTTATCGCGTCTCCCTGAATTGCAGGAGCGCATCGACACCTACAAAGGACGAACGCTGACTCGGCTGACAGTCATGCTCTCGTTACATGTGTTTGTCCGCTCCAGCGAACTGCGCTTCGCCCGCTGGAGCGAGTTTGACCTCAAGCGCGGCACCTGGGAGATACCGGACACTCGACCCGCGCTGGATGGAGTACCCTTTTCAACAAGAGGTACGAAGATGGCCGGGGACATCCACCTTGTACCCTTATCGCCGCAAGCCGTGACCCTTCTTGAACAGATCCGCACCCTCACCAGCGAATTCGACCTGGTATTTGCAGGCGATGCCAACCCGTCGAAACCGATGTCTGAAAACACGGTGAACAGCGCGCTTCGAAATATGGGTTACGACACCAAAACCGAAATCTGTGGCCATGGCTTCCGCTCGATGGCCTGCAGCGCACTGATTGAGTCAGGACTGTGGTCCGAGACCGCCATTGAAAGGCAGATGAGCCACAAAGAACGCAACAACGTCCGCGCCGCTTACATCCACAAGGCCGAATTCATTGAAGAGCGCAGATTGATCATGAACTGGTGGAGCCGGTACCTTGAGACGAATCGACAGGAGCATGTCACCCCCCACGAATTCGCGAACCAGACTGGACCGAACGTCACCCGCTTAAAGGCAAAACGTGGCGCAACTGAGTAAGCGCTCGGTCTTTGTATCTCAGTGATCCGCTTGTCCACGCGGGTCCATCCAAACAGGGCTGCAAAGCCGCCCTGCTTGGATGGACCTCACTTAAAAAATCTAAAGCCCACGTAACTGTCTGTGGAAAACCACTGATTTCCACCGGTGGATAATTTCATCCACAGCCGCAGAGCTCCCGAAAATTCGAGCCTTGACCCGAATTATCCATAGGCGTAGAAAAGATCGGGCAAAGCGCTGTCGTTGACAGCAACCCAGGTAGCCAGAACCTTTAAGGCTACGCCACACCATGGTGGTTCTCCCAAAGTGTGATTAGCGTCCGGCGGCTCGCACGGTCACAGCGATGTGATGGATGCCTACTTCTACCAGAGTGCCACTGCGGCAACTCATCCCCCTTCATAGCTGCCCTGCAGCAACCTATCCGCTTGGCCATTTCATTGCGCCAACCTACGCCCGTCTCTTTCTTCCGGAAAGAGACGGGCGCTCCTACCGCTGCTGCAGCCCAACTCGTACAAGGCTTTGCGGCATTCCCCCTCGTGACAATCGGCGTGACAAACACCGAAGTCACCAGCAACAGCGATGCAAATGATGGTGCCGCAGCCCACGGAATGGACTGCACCTGACTGACAGTCAGGCATGCATCGGTCATCTCGTCACTGACTTCACCCGACTCAAGATCTCGCGGCGCCGGTCTCGTCAGCCAGTGCAGCCTCCACCCGCCCACTTCTTTGGAAGTGTTCAGGAGGTCAGATCATGAGATGCCCAAGCTCCCGGTCGTAAAGAGCCGCCAGTCCCGCGTTAGTGGACAACCCTCACAGGTCGCAGGGGCCTTGATCCCTGATAACACTCAACATTCGTGGCGGGATGACGTGGGGAAGGTTTTAAGAGCTGGCTTCGAAGGAGTTTGATCATGGCATTGGTGGGCAGGCGAGATGGGCGCAATTTTGGCTATGGCCGGCAACTGAGTTATGCCGGGCCGCGGGCGCTGAAAGATCTATTTGGCGGCGGGCATTACGCGACGGTCAAGGCGCACAGTGATCGGTGGCAGGCGTTTGTACGCTGGTGTGGCTCGGAGAATGGGCCAGGGTTTAATGATGCGCGACAGATTGATCAGCAGACGTTGCTGGACTACGCCGGGCATCTGCGTCACCAAGTTGAACAAGGTGAGCTCGTCATCGCCACTGCGCAAAATCGGTTGTCCAGTGTGAACCGGACCCTGGCGGCGCTTCGCGGTGATCAGTATGTGAAGGTGGTGAGTCCGAGTAAGGCTTTGGGGATGCAGCGCACTACCGTCCGTACAACAGCCCCGCAAGGTCAAGATCGTGAACAAGTAATGCAGATCGTCGACACGCTTTGCGAGCGGTACCCACGTGCCGCAGCGATAGCGCACTTGGCACGAGCCACCGGAATGCGCTTGCGCGAGGCCATTTTGGCCGATCTTCCGCGTCTAAAACGTGAGGCCGAACAATTCGGCAAGATCAACATCCAGGATGGCACTAAAGGTGGCCGCTCAGGTGCATTGGCACCTCGCTGGATCAGGGTAGATGATCATATTCGCGACGCACTGAGGTTTGCCGAACAGCTCTCGCCCGACGGTAGCCGCAACCTGCTCGCGCCCAACGAAAGCTACTTGGACTTTCAACAAGAAATCGTCCGACCTGCGCGAGACATCCTCCATAAGAATAACCTTAAGGGCTTCCACGAGTTGCGGGCGGCCTATGCATGCGAACGCTATGAGCAAATAACCGATCATCTAGCGCCCATCAAGGGAGGTCGTTGCTATCAACTCGACCGAAACCTTGATCAGGAGGCTCGAGCACAAATCAGCTATGAGCTGGGGCACGGTCGTACCGACGTGGTAACGGCATACATCGGTGGCCGGCCATGAGCCAGCCATTCGATATAGAGCTTTTCCTAGCGGGCGTACTGACCGGGTCGCATGCCACGCGCCAACGCCACACCCGTCAAGCAAAGGTTATCCAAGTAGCGATTGCAAAGCGCTGGCAACGAAACAATCCATGGACCTGGCAGCGAAAGCACCTTGCTTGGTTTCTGGAGGAAAGCAGAAAAATGCATGCCGTGCCGACGCATTACTCCTACATTCTCTCCGTGGAGCTGATTGTTATTCGACTAGGAAAATCGTGGCGATTTAGATTTCCTTCGCCCCATCTATAGAGAGAACCTAGGCGGTGGATTCGTGGATGGCATTTTGCTAGGCTAAAGCGCTAATGCGCTGTCTTCCCCTTGAGTCGCAATGGGAATGGACCTCCAAGATCTCATAGAAAAACCAAACTTGGGTCACCCCTAACCTGTCTAGTACCGAGCCTAAAGGAATAAGTATGACTTCATACAAGGATCTGCTAGACGAGGCGCCCGAATATGCTTTGAAGGTCAAGCAGTATGCCAAACTCCAAATTGACCAAAGAATTTGGGACTCTATAAGCAGCAACGACTTAGATAATTGGCTGGGCAATTTCACAGAGCCTGAAGAAAAACTATTAGCTGCGATACTTTTAGAAAGTCTGATTTCTCGCTCAGAGGCGCAAACAGCATCCATCTTGACTAGCGCCCTACAATGTTCATTACCAAACGCAAAATATAATAACCCTTTGGAAATTTTCGAAGGGATTGATTATCTAAAAGTCCTAACTTCAAAGAACATCATCGAACCAATTCGAATAGTCCCAGTCATTCGAGACCTCGACCCGCCAACTAAAAGTGGCCCTTCGATTGCCAGAATGTATAAGCGACAACTAGGAATCAATGAAAACTATATGATATGGCCATGGTTGATAAAAGATCATGTAGATAAAGGAATTACGTCCTTTGTATTTATCGATGATGTGCTTGCAAGCGGCCAGCAAGCATCCGAGTTTTTTACGCTTTATGAGCTGCACAAATATCCCGACATCCATTTTTCTTACATTCCGTTACTTGCACACGAAGATGGCCTGAAAAGAATAAAAGAAGAACACCCACACATCAATGTTAGCCCTGTCGAAAAGATTGGCAATGAGAGCAGTCTTTTTAATAGTGAACGCTTCTCCAAGATACAAGATCTAGAAACGCTATACCTTAAAGTAGCAAAAAAATACATTAACAAAAGACTATTTAGTAAAATGGCAACTGGCTACAACTCTCTAGCCTTAACATTTTCTTATCACCATGCGACTCCCAATGCTAGCCTACCGCTATATTGGTATGAAAGTGACTCTTTTTACCCATTGGTGAGGCGCTAACCATGCAAGACTCTACATCTGAAATATCGCAAGTCAAACACTCACTGACAAAAAACAGGTCAGAGCATTTGGGTAAAGATGTTTGGAGTGACTTTGTCATTCCAAGATTTTTCAATCGAGTTCAGCTCATATCCACCATGCCAATAAGACTAGAGGGTGGTCGCGGCAGTGGCAAAACTATGCTACTGCGCTATCTATCCTACCATAGTCAATTCTCTCCCAACAGAACTCAACTACCAGAGAACGCGGCAGAAAGTGTTGGCCTCTATTGGAAGGCAGATACACAGTTCCTTAGGATTATGCAAAAACGTGGGATGACGGATGATGACTGGTCACCTGTCTTCGACCACTACTTAAATCTCCGATTAGGACTTGAAGTTCTATCAAGTATAAAACTAATTGCTGAAAGCGCCTATGAGCAGGTCCATAAAAGTGACACTGACAGCGTAGACTTCGAAGGCGTATTAGATTTTGGATTTGAAAAATCAGACTTCAATAGCGTTCTGCGCGAAATCCAAAGTAGAATTCGAAAAACCGACAGCATTATCCAAAATGTAAGCGGGATAAGCGAGCTTGAAAAGCTACCCGTATCATTCCTACACTACTTAGTAGAAGCCGCAAAAGAAAAAATTCCAGGTCTTGAAGCTACAGTTTTTTTTGTATACATTGACGAATACGAAAATTTATTGGGCTATCAACAAAAAATTATAAACACCAGAATTAAGCATTCCGAGCCACCTCTAATATTCAACATCGCCATAAAACTTAACGGAATGTCAGAGACAGCGACATTAAGCGAAGAAAGATTAGAAAACAGAGCGGATTACACTATTGTAAATCTAGACTCGGAAATTGAACGAAGTGGTTTCGACGATTTCGTCTCCGAGATTTTCTTAAAGAAATTAAGCGAAGCCTCACCGACTTTAGCGAAAGAGTTAAAAATAGACTTAAACGCTTGTTCAAACCCTGACGGCTTGCCGTATAGATTCACTGCCGAATATAAGAAGCATTGCCGGGAGATTGTCGAGGGTATATTCCCTGGTCGAACGCATCAGGATCTCGCAGATGAGATTTTTGAAACCTCAAGGTATTACAAAAAATTATATGCCGAAATAGAGCGCGCTCTAATACAGCGACACTCACCTCTAAGCGTTGAAGATTTCCTTTCAAACACTAATCGAAAAGCTTCTATTGTATGTTCATCACTGTTGTACAGAAAAAATCTAGACCCAGCTCAGATCAGGTTCGAATTAGAAAAGCTGGAGCAAAACAAAGACAATAAATTTACTAACAAAACCGCTTGGGAGCACAACAACTTTATCGGCTGCTACTTAAGAATAATTCGCTCTCATAAAGCGGGCAGCACTTTTTACTCAGGCTTCGACGTTTACTCCGCGCTTTCCGGAAAAAATGTCCGTCATTTTCTGGAGCTTTGCAAAAGTGCATTTAGTTTGCTGGACGACTCGACCTTAACCGAAAGCTTTATAATCGACAGAGGACTTCAACATTTAGCCGCTAAAAGTACCAGTGAGGAATTGGTCAAAGAGATTACCAGATTTACTCCTCTAGGCTCTCAGCTAAGTAACTTCGTGAAAGCTTTAGGCAGGGTTTTTCAGCTTTGCCAAGACAAGGAAACACAAAGCGAGACAGAAGTCACCCACTTTGGAATTAAAGAGGATGACAGCGCATTAACTGAAGAAGACGACAAATTTTTTAAAGAGGCGGAAAAGTGGGGAGTTCTTCAAGCAATAGAATCCACAAAAAATAAATCTAGCGCGTCCGCTGCTGTTTATGACTATGTATTGAACCCCGTATACTCACCTTTTTTCCTTATTAGTTATCGCAAAGGTAGAAAAATTGAGATTGAGGCATCAACACTTCGCCAAATGTATCTGATTGGTGAGGCTGCTGTGACTCCCGATCTCAGAAAAAAATTGCGCCTGTCGAATGTTGATGACTCTTTAAGCCAACCAAAACAAGCAACCTTATTATGATAGACATACGGTCTGCTTATAGCGAAGAAGAATACTCTTTTCCGAATGAATTTTCACTTGGAATCGCAGGCATTGGCATTGATGATCGTTCAAGGTATTCAATTGAGTTATTTAAAAAAGAGTGCGAGAAAAGTCTAACCATTGAATACCGGAAAGATTCTCTTGACTTGAAAGTAGGCGAGGAGGCAGTTGAGTGCCACGACTTGGCTTCATACTTTGACTCAATACCTCTAAACTCGGTCATGATTGACTCTACCAGCTTAGACATTCCTGAGTTAGCGCTAATTTTAAAATCGCTACATCACTTAAAAGGGCTGAAAGTTGTAATCTTGTATGTTGAACCTGCTGAGTACTCAGCGGGCGCAAAAAACACCCTTGAACATGAGGAGTTTTCGTTATCCGACGAAATATCTGGTTTTGAGGGTACCGGAATACCAACCATCTCCATGCCGGTAGACAGTGAGCTTGCTCGAAGATTTATTTTTTTCGTAGGCTTTGAAGGTGGTAGACTCCAAAATGCTATCGAGACATACGATGTATCTAGTGATGAGGCGCGTATTTACTTTGGCTTACCAGCCTTTAGACCAGGGTGGGAGGTCAAATCTATACGTAGAAACCTACAGGCACTCAATGATCAATCTTTTAGCAGCAGAATTGGATACTGCAGTGCCAGTAGTTGTACAGATGCATTGCGATCCCTTTACAAGGTAAAAGCTAACGACTCCGAAACAATCAATTACATAGTGCCTCTGGGAACAAAGCCAAACTCTCTAGCAGCAATATTACTAATGCTCGAAAATCCGAACTCTACGCGTCTGCTGTATGATCAGCCGGAAAAGCGCAGTGAACGCAGTCGGGGTATCGGACGCCGTCACTACTATCACTACATGGTTCCGTAAATTGCATTTTCATAAAACTCCATATGCGGTCGTAAAGCTTTTAAAAAAGCACGTTCCAAGCTCCGCAAAGAAAATACTGGACCCTGCTGTAGGTGAAGGTGCACTTTTGGACGCACTTTATAGTTCTCAACTCAATGAGAGCTTGACATTGGTAGATATTGATGCAAAACGATTAGAGGCTATACGAGCAGTTTATAATAATCTATCCCTAATTAATGCAGACTTTGTTTCTTGGTCTAAAGATAGGCCTGATGATAGTTTCGATCTAATTATAACCAACCCTCCCTTTTCTGCCAGAGCCGAAAAATGGATTAATCATGAGGGTAGGAAATGGCCTATAGAACTAATATTTTTCAAGAAGTGTGTCGACCTACTTCAAAAAGGCGGCACTCTACTAGCTATAGTTCCAGATACGCTAGTTAATTCTACTAGACTACAAAAAGATCGCGAATGGTTTGTTTCACGCGGGGCTTTTATTTATGCCTATCAATTACCAGCTAGATCCTTCTCTAACATCGAAGGCGCATTTTATCTTTTGGTATTCAAGAAAGGAATCAAACAAAAAGACTTAACATTAAGAAGCACCGATGGCAACCCAGAAGTGAAAATTACAAATCAGGACTTCATACGCAATGGATATCGTTTAGACCATTCATTTTATCAGGGCAACTTCCAATTCGAAAGACTTTTGACCTCGAGTACGCTACCCCTTTCGACATTTTGCAAAATTAGTCGAGGCCCCATCAGGCAAGATTACAAGAAATTCGGCTACAACCATTCTGACTCCTTCGAAGGGGGGGGATGGCGCAGCTATCACAAAAGTTCTCATGAGTTACTTTGCGTGGGGGTAAAGCGCGTATCTAGGAATGCTCATCTTTCCTTTGGTCTTTATCCAACTAGCGCTATTCCTACCAGCACTGATTGCATAGTTTTCATCCAGCCGCTTCCTGAACTCGCACTCAAGGTACTATTCTATCTAAGAGTATTGCTAGCAAATGATGATGGGAAATCAATACTTCTAAAGGGTGCAGGTGCAAAATTCATTCAAGTTGAGACATTAAAACAGCTTCCGCACTTCGATTTATCAAAGATTTACCCTGCTGAATTTATTTCCTACAAATCATCCTACGAGCGATTTGACTACCAAACTTGCGAAAGCATTGAGAGATCGGTCTATACCTCAATGACTTGGGGAAAGAAAGTTTCAGTACTCAATGGCGTTCGCAGCGACGTATTAGCTTCCGAGTCTTTATCGCCTCTTTTTGCTGCTATAAGCTAAGCCGCCAAAAAATCATGCATTAGGCATGCTTAGGCTCTACCGACATGTTCATCAAAATCTCACAAGCTGTTCTGAACTCCATAACCGCAACGGTGCATCCCCTGCTATTTTCATCTCGCATATAAATCTTATTTAAAAAGACCGAACCATTCCTGCCATGGAAAAAGGTACTCGAAGGGATAGCACGCAATTTCCATATATAAAAAACTTTTTAAAAACATGTATTAACCTTCCGGTTCGACTCCTGGTGCCGCACCACATTAGGCTCCATTGCATTCCACCGAATGCTCTGGAAGCCCCGAAAACCCGCCCTTTGGCGGGTTTTTTCGTTCCAGGACCCTCTGTCGGGATCCAACAAAATCCCCCTTCCCCGAGGGTATGTTAGGGGTACTGCGATTTCCCGGTCAGGAGCGCGTACCCCCATGCCACGTCTAGCGATCCCCCTCAGCGACCTGCAATGCCGCACGGCCAAAACCCGCGAACGCGCCTACAAACTGTTCGACGGCGGCGGCATGTACCTTTTCGTCAAACCCAATGGCGTGAAGACCTGGCGCTTGAAGTACACCAAGCCCAGCGGCAAGGAAGGCACGCTCATCATCGGCAATTACCCCATCGTTACCCTTTCCGTCGCACGACGTAAGCGAGACGAAGCCAAGGCGTTGCTGCTCGACAACCTCGACCCAATGGAAGAAAAGAAGAAGGCCAAGATCGTAGCCCAACGGGCGGCACTGCTTTTCGAAACCGTTGCTCTGGAGTGGCACGCCGACATGTCCCGTCGCTGGACCGAAGGACACGCAAAAACCGTGATGAGCCGACTGCGTACCCACGTCTTCCCGCTGATCGGCCAACGACCCATCGCTGAACTCGATACCCATGACCTGCTAGAGATCACCCAGCGCATCAAGGAACGCGGCACCATGGATGTGGCGTTACGGGTACAGAACTACTTATCCACCATCATGCGCGGGGCCAAAAGGGCTCGGCAGATCACCATGAATCCTGCACTGGATCTGGCAGGCTCGATTCACGCGCCGCGCACAGTCCATCGCCCGGCCCTCTCCCTCAACCGCCTACCCGAACTGCTACACCGTATCGACAACTACAACGGCCGCGAGCTGACGCGCCTTGCTGTGCTGCTGACTCTGCATGTGTTCGTCCGCTCCAGCGAGTTGCGCTTCGCTCGATGGAGTGAGTTCGACTTCCAACGCGCCATGTGGGAAATCCCCGATACGCGCGCACCGATTGAAGGGGTACGCAACTCCACACGCGGGACCAAGATGAACGGCGACATTCAAATGGTTCCGCTATCGCCGCAGGTCATCGAAATACTGGAGCGCCTGCGCAGCCTGAGTCGCTTTTCAGAGTTGGTGCTACCGGGCGACCACAAGTACTGGAAGCCCATGTCCGAGAACACGGTGAACACAATGCTCCGCAACGTCGGCTATGACACCAGCAAGGACGTGTGCGGCCACGGCTTCAGGACCATGGCCTGTAGCGCCCTGCTTGAGTCCGGGTTATGGACCGACGCAGCCATCGAAAGACAAATGAGCCACAAGGAACGCAACCGTGTACGCGCCGCGTATATCCACAAAGCTGAATTTCTGGAGCAGCGCCGGCTGATCATGGCGTGGTGGAGCAACTACATTGATGCCAATCGTAGCAGCCATGTAACGCCTCACGAATTCGCTCACCCAGTCGGCAACAACATCACTGCCCTACAAAATAGCCGTGGCGCATCCAAACGTGGGTAAGCCAATGAGATCACCGCAGTCCGCCCTTCCACGCGGGTCCATCCAAGCGGGGCTGCAAAGCCGCCCTGCTTGGATGGACCTCACTTAAAAAATCTAAGCCCACGCAAATGTCTGTGGAAAACCACTGATGTCCACCGGTGGATAATTTCATCCACAGCCGCAGAGTTCCCGAAAATTCGAGCCTTGACCCAAATTATCCACAGGCGTAGAAAAGATCGGGCAAGTGCTGTCGTTGACAGCAACCCAGGTAGCCAGAACCTTTAAGGCTACGCCACACCGTGGTGGTTCTCCCAAAGTGCGATTAGCGTCCGGCGGCTCGCACGCTCACAGCGATGTGATGGATGCCTACTTTTACCAATGTGCCCACTGCGGCAACTCATCCCCTTGCATAGCTGCCCTGCAGCAACCTATACGCTTGGCCATTTCCTTGCGCCAACCTGGGCCCGTCTCTTTCTTTCGGAAAGAGACGGGCGCTCGTACCGCTGCTGCAGCCCATCTCGTACAAGGCTTTGCGGCATTCCCCCTCGTGACAATCGGCGTGACAAACACCGAAAAGTCACCAGCAACAGCGATGCAGATGATGGTGCCGCAGCCTACGGAATGGACTGCACCTGACTGACAGTCAGGCATGTCCCTGTCATCGCTTCACTGCCTTCACCCGACTCAGGATCTCGCGGCGCCGGTCTCGTCAGCCAGTGCAGCCTCCACCCGCCCACTTCTTCGGAAGTGTTCAGGAGGTCAGATCATGAGATGCCCAAGCTCCCGGTCGTAAAGAGCCGCCAGTCCCGCGTTAGTGGACAACTCTCACAGGTCGCAGGGGCCTTGATCCCTGATAACACTCAACATTCTTGGCGGGATGACGTGGGGAAAGTTTTAAAAGTTTTGGCTTCGAGAGGAGTTCGGTCATGGCACTGGTGGGCAGGCGAGATGGACGCAATTTTGGCTATGGTCGGCAGTTGAGCTATGCCGGGCCACAGGCATTGAAAGATCTGTTTGGCGGTGGGCATTACGGGACAGTCAAAGCACACAGTGATCGCTGGCAGGCGTTTGTGCGCTGGTGTCGGTCGGAGGATGGACCGGGGTTTAACGATGCGCGGCAGATAGATCGGCAGACCTTGTTGGACTATGCCGGAAATCTGCGTCATCACGTTGAACAAGGTGAGCTCGCCATCACCACTGCACAAAATCGATTATCCAGCGTGAACCGGACTATGGCTGCGCTTCGCGGTGATCAATATGTGAAGGTGGCAAGTCCACGCAAGGCGTTAGGAATGCGGCGCACCAGTGTTCGTCACTCGGTGCCCCAAGGCCAAGACCATGAACACCTGAAGCGGATCGTCGACGTGCTCTGCGAGCATCAGCAGTTGCGCGCCGCCGCCATCGCGCAGTTAGCGCGAGCTACTGGCATGCGTTTGCGCGAGGCGATTTTGGCCGACCTTCCGCGTCTAAAACGTGAAGCCGAACAATTCGGCAAGATCAACATCCAGGACGGCACCAAAGGTGGCCGTTCAGGCGCGTCAGCACCTCGTTGGATTACGGTACATGATCATATTCGTGACGCATTGAGGTTTGCCGAAAAGGTCTCGCCCGACGGTAGCCGCAACCTGCTTGCACCGAACGAACGCTACCTCGATTTCTTGCACGGAATCGTCCGCTCCGCACGGGATATCCTCCATAAGCACAACCTCAAAGGCTTCCACGAATTGCGGGCAGCCTATGCGTGCGAACGCTATGAGCAAATCACCCATCATCTCGCGCCTATCAACGGTGGCAGGTGCAGGCGCCTCTATCCACGCCTTGATCGAGAGGCACGCTTACAAATCAGCTATGAGCTCGGACACGGCCGTATCGACGTGGTATCGGCGTACATCGGTGGTCGAACATGAGCAAGCCATTCGATATGGAGCTGTTCCTGACGGGCGTCCTGACCGGATCGCACACCACCCGTCAACGCCACCTTCGTCAGGCGAAGGCTATCCAAACAGCTATCGCTGAGCGCTGGCAACGCGACAATCCATGGACTTGGCAGAGAAAACACCTTGCGTGGTTTTTGAATCACCACCTAAACCAGCACACTGAGTCGACGCGCTATTACTATTTGCTGACCATGCAATTACTCACTCATCGCTTAGGAAAACCCTGGCAGTTCAACCGCTAGACGAAGGTCAGAAAACGGCCGATTCTGTTGAAAAAGTTGGTTCGCCCAAACAGCCTGGTCATTGACTGGTTAAATCGCCTTTTTGCACACGGCTACGTGAAATCTGAGTCCGGAGGCCACTGCCGAAAGTAAGGATTTCAATCTCGGACGCATACTTTTCTGCTGCGCAAACCATGGTCGACTTTTTCAACAGAATCGGCCAAAAGCATTCACCGAGCTGACAGTGATCTAGCTCTGAATGGTCTTTCTGTTTTTATATGCCTTAAATTTTCTTGAAACCCAAGGTAAGGCCATTTTTTCCAGCTCTTTTGTAAGCTCACTATGTGCGAGTCCGTAGATTAATGACACCACATTTGTAGTTCTGCTTACCCAGTCCTTGAATTGTTCTTTCGACATTATCGGCTCATTATAGCCCGGCTTAGCAATAATTTGCCAAAATGTATTGTTAAGCACATCAACAGATGAGCCAAAATTTGAACCTTTTATCTTATGCATCAGAATCAGTCCTTCATGAAAATATTCGCGCGAGTATTTTCTTGACGCAATAGGTACTTCATCACCAACAAACTCAAAATTTGCGTTATAAAGCTCGCCGATAAACTTTTCAATATCAACCAGTACAGAGTTACGCCGCTCAATTAACATCTCAAAAGTCTTAAGCCTCAACTGACTTCGATATGTTAAATAAGCTACAATTATGGCTGTCAATATAGTGATATATGGTGCAATTTCCGCGATCATCCGAAGCCCCTTTTAGCTAACCCTCACATTAAGGGCAGTTAACATACTTATTCAAATAGTATGAGTAAATATTGTCTAGATCGCGTGTTAGGTACCTTCTACTTCGGAGGTGACTAACTATTCGGCCTACATTAATTACTCGCTTTCGACTCAAACGTTCCTGGCAGAAATTTTGACCAATAGTTGTCGGTCACAAGCACGAAAAGTTTCAAAAAGTCAGAACTTCCGCCCTACCCTGACAGACCTAAGACTATCTTGGTTTTTTATTAATGCCAGCAAGTAAAGCCTCGATCACACTGCTCAGACTGATCTCTAAAGTAGTCTTCGGCTCATCGGAATTTAATGCCATTGCAAACGCACGATATAGTGGGTCAATGAACGAATATTTTCCAGAATTTTCATCAAACCGAACCAGAGGAGTCGGTTGAACCAAACATAGTTTTTCGATTCCATTCGTTAGATTCCTCTTGCTGTAGCTTGACTCTTTGTTTTTTACTTTTTGAAGAATCTGATCAGCTGTCGCCCCTTCTTGAGCCAACTGAGCTAATGCATGGATTATAAGTTTTGAATGAGCGTATTTGGTTTTTCGATTTTGCTTTAATGATGCCTCAAACGCCATTTTCAGCGAGTCCGAAGTATTAGATAGATACTTGTTCAAAGCAGGTTCAAGATGCTCAACGGAAAGTGTGACTAGAGTTGTCAACTGATGACTGACAGAATTTTCATGACATATATTTAAGCACAACGTGTGGCAGATCGCAGGCAACCCATTAGCATAATGACTAATTTTATTTGTAAGCGACGGACTAAATCTAATATTTAAAAGTTTGGTTCCAAGATTCACGATCTCCTGAAGCTCGTGAGGTTCCATAAGCGGAACATGAATTTCTGCAATACGAGTACGCATCTCTGAATCATATTGCACCACTTGCCTTGCCGAATCCACCGCACCAATTGCAATAACTTTTACATTTCTGTAGTCATCCGCCATATCCATGAATACTTTCATGGTCTGAGACAGCTGGGTACGTTCAACCTCATCTATTTTATGAAAATCCTCAAGTACCCAACAGCAATTAGCTTCCCCCATCAGTCTCGCCAAATTCTGGGCCGTTAGTTGAGGAGGGATTACTCTGATCTTTTTATTTGATACTTCGCTAGATGCTGTCGCCGCTAGCTGAATCCTAATAGCAGCCAACGTTGAATGTGCAGATGCCGAGATGGAACTTGTTTTTTTATCTAACTTTTCAGAAATATAGTAAGAGTCCAGATCATCGAAAGCGCTAAGCATAAGCTGGTCAAAACTAGTGAAGGAAGTGCAGCGCGTAGTGATTTCACGCTCATATAGCTGCCGGAGTTTATTCCTCAGAAGTGTAGACTTCCCCGACCCAGAATATCCGTATACTACCAGTTGCGTGCCGGGGGTCATTAGAGCTTCCACCAGTTTATCATTGACCTCCTCTCTTTCGATGAATGATGCCCTGGCCGGTGTGGTTGGCGTAAAAACCTCATAAACACTTATTGGTGAGCTCATTACTAAATACTCAATTATTAAAAACAAAAATACTATCTTGTTTTATAAAAAACTTTAATCGTAACGCATTAGCTTCAAGATACCACTACCCATTACTCGAAAAAAACATTCTTGAAAAACTGCAATCTAAAATCGACTACTGCAACAATTGTTCATGAAGTTTTGCAACATCAAAAAATATCTTTTCATAAAAATCCCTTTTGATTATTTTGTTCAGCATCGCTGATGTGGAGACGCTCTAATTTAGCCATCATAATGCCAGCCTCGTGTACCTTGCGCCAGCCAGGAGAGGCAGAGAGTCTCAAATGTGGAACAAACAAGCGCATCGGGAAGGAAACTGATTGAATGGCCGTTTTCTGCCTGTTGCCGAGGTCCGAATCGCCCCATAGATGGGAGTGGTTGCAGGTACAGATCGTCCCAGTGCGGACCTCGACGTTGACGGAACATGACCCACGCTCATAAGAACGTGATGCCAAAAATAGGCTGAATACGGTCGGCTTATGAGCGAGACCGTTGGAATTGGTAAAAAATGAGTCTGGCATCCGGCCAATAACCGCCCGTGGATGGAGATTTCGCCGAATTCAGCTACTCTCCGCTGCGGAGCGTTAGAGCTATTTATCCCTTTATATGCGTCTCTGATAAGCACGAGGATGTTACCTTTGGCTAAAATCCAGTTACCTAAAGATGCTTTGCAACGAGTAAAGCTGGGCCAGGCTTTTGCAGAGTACGATATAATTAGAAGTGATCATGAATTATTCGTAACTACACCGGCGACTCTCTCTGCGCTCAATCCGGATAGCTCTAACTGTTTTTTTATAGGCCGTCGCGGCGCCGGGAAAACCGCTATTACGTTTGAAGTTGAGCGGCGTTTCCCCCGAACGATCAATATTGTTCCACAGATATTTGATCTCTTACGGCTCCCACTAGAGCAAGAGTTGTTTCTAGACACTAGGCAGCGTCCTTTCAAATCATTAATGCACTCGATGGAAAGGGCTTTGATCGATGAGGTGATCAAGGTATGGGTCATGGAAGGGCGTTTAAGTTTCGACAAAGCGCCAGATACTATCCGACGAGAAAGAGGCCTGATTGAGGATTGTGATTTTGATCAGCGTATCTTGAATTTGACCGAAGAGATTTTTGATGCATATACCAAAGACAATGATAAGTTATGGCTTCGCCAGATAAGTCGAAGCAAAAACCTGCTGGCGGAAATTAATCAGATCTCATTTTCTTCACCAATGAGTTATATCATCCTAATTGATCGACTGGATGAGTCCTGGGATGGTTCTGGCTCAGCTATAATATGCCTCATGGCATTGATGCATGCCACGGTTAGATTGATCGCGTCAACTCAACACGTAAAGCCCTATGTCTTCATACGCGAAAATATCTATGACAGAATTCGCTCCCTCGATAATGAGTTTGCGAGGCTTGAGACGTCAGTGGTTTTTCTTGATTGGTCCTCTGAAAAACTTACCGAGCTTGTAGAGCGTCGATTGGTAAAGCCTTTTACTACTAAACCAAAACTAGGAGGAGAGGCATGGAATTGTTTTTTCGAGGAGGAAGACTCAAAAACTAGCGTGCCCTCGGTGATGAGCCTTTGTCAGCATCGGCCTCGGGATGTACTGATGTTAACTAGCTATGCAATAGACTCAGCCATTAATCACGGAAACCAAAAGGTTAGAGACGCAGACATGGATGTCGCGTCCAAACGCTATAGCACAAGTAGACTCAAGGATTTGGGTGACGAGTATGCTGAGAATTATCCAAATATTAGTTTAATTCTCGAGTACTTTTTTGGCTTAGGTAATGAGTATACCTTGGTGGCAATTGAAGACTTTATTCAAAAGTTGCTGGTTACGGAATCCATTAACAAATACTGCAATGGTTGGTTTTACGACTACACAACGCCTTTTCGTTTCGTCGAAGTTTTGTATGGAATCGGTTTTCTTGGTATTCGACGAAAAAAAACTGTGGAGTATAAAGAGTCTGGCAAAGACTCAAATGCCAAGCCATCATTTGATAATAGCTCAACATTCTATATTCATCCCACCTACCACGAAGCGCTAAATCTTCAACCACTGCTGTTGAAGGATTTGCGCGACGAAACGCAGCTGAAGAATGAAGGCATCTTAGAGGAGCTGCCCGACACCTTTAACTTGGACGACTATAAAGGTGCGTTGCAGGACACATTAGATAATTTGCGTACCTTGCCCAAGGGACCGTCGGGGGCTGCTGGATTTGAAGAAATTGTAGGCAATATCATAAAACTTTGTTTCTTTCGGTCTTTGACGAATGTTCAACCACACGAGCGAAGTCACGATGGCGCCTCAATACGTGATTGGATAGCGTCAAACCGAGCGCCTGACGGTTTTTGGGAAGTCATAAGGAATAAATACGGTTCTACCCAAGTCGTATGGGAGTGTAAAAACTACGAAGACCTAAGCGCAAGTGATTTTCATCAGATCAACTATTATCTTAATGACACTTTTGGACGATTTGGTATCCTTGCCTTCCGTGGCGAGGAGGTAAAAAACAGTTATTATCGTCACATCTCTAACATAATAAACCGAAACAAATCAGGACTGGTTGTGTTGTTGACGCAGAAAGACTTGGAGGTTTTTCTACGCCAAGCAATCAAGGGGGCTTTCAAGGAATCACACTTACAAGACAGATATGATCAAACGATTCGCCAGATATCATAGACAGCGGAAGAAAAAACGGTGTCTAAATTAGTGCAAATCTTTGACGTTCTAGCCGGTTGCTCCCGGCCGCTCTCTGAATCGCCCCCAATTTCTTGCACACATCTGACCGACTACTTTTGGCCGTCTGCTGCCTGTCGCCACGGCAGCTTTTGGCGGGTTTCTGCCTATTCTCTACGAAAAATATGATCGACAACGTTCAAATTCAGGGGGGTTACCATTCGTATGCGGCTCTGAATTACTTACAGACCGACAATGTGCTCACATCTAAAAAATCCCGAATTCGATTCCACCGAACGCCATAACTAGCTGATTTATTTATAGTTACTTGTCGGGGTACGCCAAATTTTCCACAGACTTCCAGACCCGCAGAAAATCTAGCCCCGCCGACCACTACCGTTCGTCTGGTGCCGCACCATACAAGGTTCCAGAGAAAGCTTTCAAAATCTCTGGAACCCCCGAAAAACCCGCCTCTTGGCGGGTTTTTTCGTTTTAGGGGCTTGTGGGGTGGCGGCAGGGGCCAGGTCATTCGGCAGAAACGGGGTGCTGCGCACTGGTTCGCCATCTTGATTGGTTTAACGTTACGCGGATGGAAGCCAAACCTGGCACGGGTGTACGGAGGATGAGTGGGTATGGACACCTCAACCGCACAAAGCATCAAGTTGTTTATTGTGTCGGCAACTGGGCTGTCGAAAGACGCGCTGCATATCTATGTGGGGCTGACGGTCTATTTGACATTGATGGCCGTCGTCCGAAGAGGTAGGCCTTACGTGGGTTGGCTGGTTGTTTTCGCCCTTGCGGGTGCTGGCGAGTGGCTAGATCGGCGGGACGATATCGTCAGCCTCGGGTACTGGCGCTGGCAGGCAGGCGTCCATGACATCCTCAATACGTTGTTTTGGCCGACGGTGCTCACACTGTTCTGGCTTTTAAAATGCCCAAAGCAAACCAACGCACAGCCCTAATATCCTGCCCATCCAAACAGGCTTCGAAACCGTTCTGTTTGGATGGGCTGCCATAAGTAGAACTCGGCAAAAAAGGCCTGCGCCTAGCAGGCCTTTTTTGTGTTCGTTTGCCCGGTGGCTTCAGCGATAGACCGGGTGCCGGCGGCACAGGGCGACCACTTGTTCGCGCACCCGTTGGGTGACGTGTTCGGTGCCGCCGTTTTCCAGGGTGTCGAGGACGTCGCAGAGCCAGCCGGCCAGTTGCTCGCATTCGAGGGCGGTGAAGCCGCGGGTGGTGACGGCCGGGGTGCCGATGCGCAGGCCCGAGGTGACGAAGGGTGAGCGCGGGTCGTTGGGCACGGAGTTTTTGTTGGCGGTGATGTAGGCGTTGCTCAGGGCCGCGTCGGCGTCTTTGCCGGTGTAGGGTTTGGCGGACAGGTCGATGAGCATCATGTGGTTGTCGGTGCCGCCGGAGACGATGGTGTAGCCGCGCTGTTGCAGCACGGCGACCATGGCCCGGGCGTTGACCACGATTTGCTGCTGGTAGGTTTTGAACTCGGGCGCCAGCGCCTCTTTGAAGGCCACTGCCTTGGCGGCGATCTGGTGCATCAGCGGGCCACCCTGGACGCCGGGGAACACCGCCGAGTCGAGCTTCTTGTTGAACGCTGCGTCCTGGCCCTTGGACAGGATCAAGCCGCCACGCGGGCCGCGCAGGGTTTTGTGGGTGGTGCTGGTGACCACGTGGGCGTGGGGCAGCGGGTTGGGGTATTCGCCCGCCGCCACCAGGCCGGCGACGTGGGCCATATCCACCCAGAAAATCGCCCCAACCTTGTCGGCAATTTCCCGCATGCGTGCCCAATCCTTGTAGCGCGAATAGGCGGAGAAGCCACCAATCAGCATTTTCGGCCGGGTTTGCAGGGCGATTCGCTCCATCTCGTCGTAATCGATCAGCCCGGTTTGTGGGTCGAGGCCGTAGGGCACGATGTGGTAGTGGCGGCCGGAGAAGTTGGACGGGTTGCCGTGGGTGAGGTGGCCACCCTGGGCCAGGTTCATGCCCATCACGGTGTCGCCGGGGTTGATGAGGGCCAGGAACACCGCCGCGTTGGCCTGGGCGCCGGCGTGGGGCTGGACGTTGGCGTAGTCGCAATCGAACAACTGGCACACCCGCTCGATGGCGAGGCGCTCGGCAACGTCTACGTACTCGCAGCCGCTGTAGTAGCGCTTGCCCGGGCAACCTTCGGCGTACTTGTTGGTGAACACCGAGTTCTGCACCGCCATGACCAAGGGGCTGGCGTAGTTCTCGGAGGCGATCAGTTCGACGTGATCTTCCTGGCGGTGTTCTTCGTTATGAATCGCCTTACATAGCTCGGCGTCGAAGTCTTCAAGTTTCAGGGATGAGTCGTACATAGCGTTGGCGTCCTGTAGAGAAAAAGCATCAGTCATGGCCAACGGGGCGGGCGTCCGCCGTCGGCCAGTAATAGGAATCCGGCATGGCCCGGGCGCCGAAGATGGCTTGGCCGACCCGCACCACGGTGGCGCCCTCTTCGATGGCGACTTCAAAATCGCCAGACATGCCCATGGACAGTTCGTCCAGGCCCACCTCGGCCGGGGCGTCCTGGCGCAAGCGCTCGCGCAGTTCGCGCAAACGCACGAAGCACGGGCGCACCCGCGCGACATCGGCCGAAAACAGCGCCAACGTCATCAGCCCCCGCACCCGTAGCGCGGGAAACCCGGGCAAGGCTTGTAGGAATTGGCCAACCTGCTCCGGCGCCAAGCCGTATTTGCTCGCCTCGCCCGAGGTGTTGACCTGGACGAACACGTCCAACTGCCGCCCCTCGCTGTGCAGGCGCCGGTCCAGTTCCTGGGCGACGCGCAGGCTGTCCAGTGCCTGGAACTCGGACGCAAACCGCGCCACTTGCCGGGCCTTGTTGGTTTGCAGGTGGCCAATCACCGACCAGCGCAGGTCGCTCAGGTCGGCCATGGCCTCCCACTTGCGTTGCGCCTCCTGCACTTTGTTTTCCCCCAGCAGCCGACAACCCGCCGCATAGGCCAGGCGTAAGTGGGCCTCGTCAAAGGTTTTGCTCACCGGCAGCAGGCGTACGCTGGCCGGGTCGCGGCCCACGCGGGCGCAGGCGGCGGCGATGCGCTGCTGCACGGCGGCCAGGTTGCGGCGAAAGTCCTCGACGCTGTTGGCCTGCGGATAACGGCCGTGCTGTTGATGCAGTGTTTCATCAGTTGGGCTAGGCATCAGTTGGCGGCTCCTTCGCGGGTGGCAGGGGCGGGCTCGCGGCGCGGCAAACGGCCGTTGAGCACGACGTAGGCGAACAACCCGATCACCAGCCCCCAGAACGCGCCGCCGATGCCGAACAACGTGATGTTGGCGGCGGCGGCCAGGAAGGTAACCAACGATGCCTCGCGGGATTTGGTATCGGCCATGGCCCCGGCCAGGCTCGCGCCGATGGTGCCCAACAGCGCAAGGCCGGCCAGGGTGGTGATGAAGGTTGCCGGGAAGGCCATGAACACCGCCGCCAGCGTCACGCCGAAGATGCCAACGAGCATATAGAACACCCCCGCCGCCACCCCGGCGATCCAGCGTTTGGAGGGCTCTTCGTGGGCCTCTTTGCCGGTGCAGATGGCGGCCGTGATCGCCGCGATGTTGAACGCATGGGAGCCGAACGGTGCCATCAGCAGCGAGCCGAAGCCGGTGAGGGTGACGATGGGGTTGGCGCTGGTGCTGAAGCCGTCGTTGCGCAGCACCAGCATGCCCGGCATGTACTGGCCGGTCAGGGTAATCAGGAACAGCGGCAGCGCCACGCTGAGCAAGGCGTTGAGGGAGAACCCGGGCATCGTGAATACCGGGCTCGCCAGTTGCAGGCTCAGCCCCGACAGATCAACCCGCCCGCCCGCCAACAACAACGCCAGCCCCAGGGCCAGGATGCCCACCACCGCGTAGCGGGCGCTAAAGCGCTTGAGGATCAGGTAAGCGCCAATCAACACCCCGGCCAGCAGCGGATCGACGCTCAAACCGCCAAAGGCGCCGATGCCGAACTGCAACAGGATGCCGGCCAGCAAACCGGCGGCCACCCCCGGCGGGATCAAACGGATAACTTTTTCAAAGCAACCCGACAAGCCCAGCAACACGAACGCCGCCGCCGAGATCATGTACGCGCCCACCGCCTCGGCGTAGGGCGTGGTGCTCAGGGCGACCACCAGGAATGCCGCCGCCGGCGTCGACCACGCGGTAATGATCGGCTCGCGGGACACCCAACTGAGCACCAACCCGGTGATGCCCACACCCATGGACACCGACCACACCCACGAGGCGGTCAGCTCGGGGCTCAACCCCGCGACCTTGGCAGCCTGGAACACCAGAATGAACGTGCCACCATAGTTGACGATGACCGAAATCAACCCGGCGACAACCGGGTGCACCAGGTCGCGCAAACGCACGGGGGAGCGGGAGGCGGAAGAAGACATGATGGCGTGGGCTCCAGGCAAAACGAGGCGACGGGCCTCGACGGAATGACGATTTATAACGCGGTAATGGCCTGCCTAGCCCAGGCACTTTTGGCACACTGACCAGACCAATTCACGACAGGCCTAGCCGTGTGGGCGGGCGAAGTCCTGCATGAATTCGCTCAAGGCCTCGACCGCCGCCAGTGTCACCGCGTTGTAGAGGCTGGCGCGCAGGCCACCGACCGAGGCATGGCCCTTGAGGCCCTTGAGCCCGCGCAGGTTGGCCTGGCGCAAGAAGTCCGCCTCCAGGGCCGCATCGGCCAGGGCGAACGGCACGTTGTTGATCGAACGAAACGGCGCCTGCACGCGGTTGCGGTAGAAGCCGTCGCTGCCATCGATGCAGGCGTAGAGCACACGCGCCTTGGCCAGATTGGTCTGGTGGATGGCCTCGATTCCGCCCCTGCGGCGCAGCCACTGCAAAGTCAGCCCGGTGAGGTACCAGGCGAAGGTCGGCGGCGTATTGAGCATCGAACGCGCCCGGGCGATGTGGGCGTAATTGAGGATTTCGGGGGTACACGCCAACGCGGTGTCGAGCAATGCCTCATCGACTATCACCACGCTCAACCCGGCCGCACCCATATTCTTTTGCGCGGCGGCGTAGATCAGGCCATGGCCGGCGACATCGATGGGTTTGGACAGCAGGCTGGAACAGGCATCGCAGACCAGCGGCACGCCGGCCTCGGGGGGGGCGGCGAACTGCACGCCGTGCACCGTCTCGTTCTCGGTGTAATGCAGGTACGCGGCCTGCGGGTTGAGCTGCCACTGTGCGGCGCCGGGGATGCGGTCAAAATCGCTCTCCTGGCTGCTGGCGGCGATGCGCACGTCACCGAAGCGCCGCGCAACCTGGATCGCCTTGCCCGACCAGAGCCCGGTGTGCAGGTAGTCCGCACTGCCCTTCGTGCCCATCAGGTTCATCGGCACCTGGGCAAATTGCAGCGAGGCGCCGCCCTGCACGAACAACACCTGATAGTGCGTAGGCACATGCAGCAGCGCGCGTAGGTCTTGTTCGGCGCGGTAGGCCAGTTCCATGAACAGGTCCGAGCGATGGCTGATTTCCATCACCGACATACCGCTGCCGGCGAAGTCGAAGAATTCTCCGTGCGCCTGCTCCAGCACACTCAAAGGTAACGCGGTCGGCCCCGCGCTGAAGTTATGTGACCTTGCCATGCCCGCCCCTCCTCCACTCACGGCTCGCCCGGTGGCGAGGGGCAGAGTCTACGGATAGACTGGCCTGCCTTTTCAGGCCAATTTATTCAGGTTGGGCAGACCACATGGCAAAGACCTTCGAGCTCGAAACCCTCAAGATCCGCCTCAACGATGCCGAGTTCGCGCTGCTTGACCTGCACCAGCGAATTCAGCGGGCCCTGCGTGCGCTCATCATCGAAGGCGCCCTCGGCCCGGGCCTGAAACTGCCCGCGACCCGGGCCTTGGCCAAGTCCTTGGGCATTGCCCGCGACACCGTTGAAAACGCCTACGGGCAATTGCACCGCGACGGTTTCATCGTGCGCCGCGAGGGCTCGGGCAGTTACGTCTGCGAAACCGTGGGCGCCCAGTTGCGCGGCGCGGCACGCCAACGCCTCAAACGCCAGGACAGCCGCCGCGACGCCGCCGAGCCCGGCACCGGCCTGAGCCGGCGCGGGCGGATGATCTTCGACAGCGGCGGCGTCAGCGACCAGCAGGTGCTCAAGGCCTTTGCCACCGGCCTGCCGGAAACCCGCAGTTTTCCTACCGATGTCTGGGAACGCCTGCAACGCCAGGCCATGAAGGACTACCGCGCCACCATCCTGCTGCACGGCGACCCGCAAGGCGCCGCGCCGCTGCGCAAGGCCATCGCCACCTACCTGAACCTGGAACGCGGGGCCAAGTGCAGCGCCGAGCAGGTGCTGATCCTGAGCAGCACGCGCCAGGCGTTGTTCCTCTGCGCCCAATTGCTGGTGGACGCGGGCAAACCGATCCTGCTGGAAAACCCCGGCTACTTCGGCGCGAAAAAAGCCTTCGAGACTGCCGAGACCCGCGTCGTGCCCATCGACGTCGATGAGCAGGGCATCCGCACCGACCTGCTGCAAGCCGACCGCAGCGGCGCGCCCTGTGTCTACGTGACGCCGTCCCATCAATACCCCACCGGCGCGACCCTGCCGCTGGAGCGGCGCCTGGAGCTGATCCGCTGGGCCGCCGAACAGAGCAAATGGATCATCGAGGACGACTACGACAGCGAGTTCCACTACGACGGCCTGCCTACGGCTTGCGTGCAGGGCCTGGACCCGTACCAGCGCACGATCTACCTCGGCACCTTCAGCAAAACCCTCTACCCGGGCCTGCGCATGGGCTACATGGTGCTGCCCCAGGAGCTGGTCAAACCCTTCACCTACGCGCGCAGCATCATGGACGGCCACACCCCGCAAATCCTGCAACTGACCCTGGCGCGCTTTATGGAGGACGGCCACTACAACGCCCATGTGCGGGCCATGCGCAAGCTCTACGCCGGGCGTCGGGAAACCATGCTCGCCGCCATCGGCCAACACCTGGGCGGCATCGCCACCGCCCTGCGCCCCCAGGGCGGTTTGCAGATCCCCTGCCTGCTCGCCCAAGGCTGGTCGGAGGAAAAGACCCTGCGCCAAGCCGCCAGCGCCGGCCTGCAACTCTCGGGGCTGAGCCGCCTATACGCCGGCGAGGCCCGGCAACAGGGTTGGTTGCTGGGCTATTCGTCCATGACCGCCCATGAGATCGACACGGCGGTGCAGCGGTTGGCGCGGGTGTTGCGTAAGGGGTAAAGCGCGACCCTGTCAGTACTCAAGTGCCGCCAGCACATGCGCCGGGTCGTTATGAATCGCCCGCAACAAGGCGCGCGCCGGGCCTTCTGGTTCTCGTCGGCCCTGTTCCCAGTTCTGCAACGTTGCCACAGGCACATCGATGGCTTTGGCAAAGCGAGCCTGGGACAGGCCCGTAGCCTTGCGGATCATTTTTATCTGCAGCGCATCGATATGAAATTCGCGCGAGGGCGCGCGCGCGCCGCGATCAATCTCGTCCATCTGGGTCATGCTTTCGACCAGACGGTTAAAGAGATTCTTCTCCATCATTTCCACCCTTTGTTTAATTCACTCAACACGCTCTTTTCCCTTGCCGATAGATCGTCCTTGAGCCCCTTACGGTAGATGAGAATCAGGCGAATCTGGCACGCCAACGAGAGATGGTAATAGATCACCCTGACCCCGCCACGCTTGCCTGAGGCACGTGAAACCCAACGAATTTTGCGCAATCCATTTGTCCCCTGGATCACATCGCCCGCCGTGGGATGAACGGCCAGAAACGCCTGGAACTGCGCGTAACTGTCGTCACTGAGAAGCTCATTCACGTCTTCTGTAAAAACCGGGGATTCGATAAATAACATTTTGCCCATCTATACGCCAATGACGTATACAACGCTAGCCCGCCGCCGCCAATCGGGCAATCTGTGGATAAACGGTATTTCGTTGCAAAGTCATTCGCCTCTTCTGCCCCCAACAAAAAGGCCCGCATCCCTGCAAGCCTTGTTGTTCGCCTCACACCCAGCAGCGTTCAGTAGCGGAACTTGCCCCCGTGAATGTCCTCAAGCACCTGCTGCGTCACCGGCACGTACGTCTCGGAGCCGGGCAGCCAGGCGTACACCGGGTCTTCGCCGGTCTGGCTGGGGTCGAAGGCTTCGGCCTTGAGCTTGGTTTTCTGGTACTTGAAGGTGCCGGTGGTTTCCATGCGGGTCTTGATACGCAGGAACATCGGCACCGCGTAGTGCGGCATCTGGCTTTTTACGAAGCGCAGCAACTCGCAAAAGTCCAGGTGTTCCAGGGGCGCCGCCGGGGTGATGGCAGCCATGCCGGCGCGGCCGTTGGTGTTGCGGATTTCCACGCCGTAGGCCACGGCTTCGGCGATGTGCGGGTGCTGCACCATGATGTTTTCGACTTCGGTGGTGGAGACGTTCTCGCCCTTCCAGCGGTAGGTATCGCCCAGGCGATCGACAAACTGGGCGTGGCCAAAACCGATGTCGCGGATCAGGTCACCGCTGTTGAAGTAGCGGTCGCCCTTCTCGAACACGTCGTAGAGGATCACCTTTTTGTTTTTTTCCGGGTCGGTGTAGCCGTCGAACGGCGCGTTGTCGTCGATCTTGGCCAGCAACAGGCCCTGGCCGCCCTTGGCGACTTTCTGCATGAAACCGTTCGCGTTACGCCGTGGCTCGCCGGTGTCGTGTTCGTATTCCACCAGTGACCAGGCGTTCAGGGCAAAGCCGATGGTGTTGTCGAAATTGAGGATATTGGTGAAACCGATATTGCCGTCGCTGGCGGCGTACAACTCGCAGATGCGCTCGATCTTGAAACGCGCCTTGAAGTCGGTCCACACGCCGGGGCGCAGGCCGTTGCCGATCATTTTCACCACCGGGTTGTCGGCGTCGTTGGGCGCGGGCGGGGTGTCGAGCAGGTAGCGGCACAGCTCGCCGACATAGCAAATGGTGGTGGCCTTGAACTTGCGCGCGTCATCCCAGAACTGGCTGGCGCTGAATTTGCGGCGGATGGCGAACCCCGATGCGCCGGCCAGCGCCGAGCCCCAGCTCACGCACAACCCGGTGCCGTGGTACAGCGGCAAGGTGCAATAGACGATGTCGTCGGGGCGCATGTCCAGGGCGATCATGCCGAAGCTGCCGTAGGCCTTCATCCAGCGCCCGTGTTTGAACACACCGGCCTTGGGCAACCCGGTGGTGCCGGAGGTGTAGATGTAGAAACAGGCGTCGTCGAAGTACACCTGGCCGGTGGTCACGGGGTTGCTCGTGGCGTGTTCTTCGCTGACCCGGGTCAGGTTGACGTAGCCCTCGGGGGCGATGCCCGGGTCACGGGTGGTGTCGGTGTCGGCGAGAAAAAAAGTGTTCAGCTCGTCGATGGCCACCTCGTTGCGCACGGCGTCGAACGCCTCGACCAGTTCTTCGCCGACGATGATGGCCGCCGGGTTGACCAGGTTCAGGCTGTGGATCAGCACGTTGTGGGTTTGCGAGGTGTTGAGCATGGCGCAGATGCCGCCGATCTTGCTCACGGCCAGGACGCTGACCAGCAGTTCCGGGCGGTTTTCGATGAAGATGCCTACCACATCGCCTTTTTTCAGGCCACGGGCCAGCAGGTAATGGGCGATTCGGTTGGCCCATTGGTTGACCTGTTCGTAGCTGAAACGGCATTCCTTGTAGAGCAACGCCGGGCCGTGGGGGTTGCGCTGCACCGCTTGCTCGAAGGCCCAGCCCAGGCCGCAGGGCTGGTCGGGTTTGAGCTTGGTGACGTTGACACCCTTGATGAGCCGGGGAATGGCGCGGGTGATGGAGGGGATCTTACGCAGCATCATGCCCCAGGTAATCATGTCGCTATTGCTACTCATGGCACCTCCTCATGGGTTGATCCGTTCCCGCCGGGCACACGCAACAAGTCCCGGCCAACGCATCGTTTTTATTCTGTGTACGCCATGTAAAAACGCCCCGCGCAAGCAGGCCTGCGCGGGGCGGCGCAGCTTAGAACTCGTCGGCGACCGACTCCAGGATCTTGCCCATCAGGTACACGGTGGTGCGCGCCACTTGCATCACTGCCGCTTTCTCTTCGTCGGTCTCGACCCAACGGTCGATGGCGGCGTTGACTTCGGCGGAGTGTTTTTCGTCGATGATGGCGTGAGCCACAAAGAAGGTCAGTTGCTGGTCAGTCAGTTTGAGGCCGTTCTTGCACACGTCCATCAGCGGCTCAAGGTGCTCGTAGCTGTCTTCGGCCCAGAAGCTGTAGCCCAGACGCGGGATGATGCCGCGGCACACAGAGACGAAATCCAAGTAGCCATAAAACGCCTCGGTGGCCGGCAACATGGGTTTTTCGAACTCGGCCGGGTCGACGCCAATGGCGATCAGGTCGTTGTACGCCATGTTTTCATGGCCCAGTTCTTCATACGCATGCTTCATCGCAAAGCGCAGCAGGCCCACTTTCTTGTGGTCCTCGTTCCAGCACGCCACCGCTTGGTTGATCGCGTTGTTCTTGGTGTAGTGGTACACCTGAACAATCGATTTGACGTAAAGATCACGCTGCAATTCAGGGCGTTTCATCATCTGGAAGAAACGGCCGGATTTGATCTTGGCCCACTCTTCATCACAGACGGCTTTCAGCTCTTTGCGGAACTCGGTAACTTCAGTCATTTCACTTTCTTCCTTGGCGGGTTGATGAATCGTTCATGACACTTTTTAGGGCCTGAATTCAACACATAAGTGCAACGCTCACCCCTGTATGCACTTCGTACGGCGTCTTCCAGCCCAAGCGCTTGCGCGGGCGTAGATTGATCCTCGCTACTGTCCGATTGACGGCTTCGACGGT
>NZ_JCBCUW010000006.1:0-163179 GCF_059862525.1 Pseudomonas sp. MF08875 | reverse complement strand
GATCGCTGATGATCGGGGCAGTGGGGTTCATGGGCGTGAAATCCAAACCAGGCATAAGGTTGCGAAATTCGCAGTTCAGCCAGTCGGCCATAACCCGCCAAAGAGGCTAACAGCGTTGGGATGTGAAGCGCGCCAGGCAGCGGGGCGCGGCGGCATTGTGCCTAGTTGCGGGGGAGGATTGAGGGGGGGTGGAGCGTTTAAATATGAGGCCTACATAAATTAGAGAAACGCCCTACGCAAACGTGCACGTTAATGGGCCCGCGCGCATTGCAACGTAAAAAATATCCACCCGACCAAGACTCGCCTGCCGGCCAATACCCGAGCAAAACCATCGGCATTTCTTGATCGCCATCAAGCTGTTTCCCACCCTGCGGTTTCTAGAATGGTCACGCCAAGCAATAGAGGAAGCGACCATGTCAGAGACCTTCACCAAAGGCATGGCCAGGAATATCTACTTTGGGGGAAGCGTGTTCTTTTTCCTCATTTTTCTGGCCTTGACCTATCACACGGAACAGACCTTCCCGGTGCGCAGCAACCAGGCGCAGTTGAGCGAGTCGGTCATACGGGGCAAGGGCGTTTGGGAGCGCAATAACTGCGTCGGTTGTCACACGCTGCTGGGCGAGGGCGCCTACTTTGCGCCGGAGCTGGGCAATGTGTTCACCCGCCGTGGCGGCGATGAGGCGTTCAAGCCGTTCCTGCACGCCTGGATGAAAATGCAGCCCCTGGGCGTACCCGGGCGGCGGGCGATGCCGCAATTCAATCTCAGCGATCAGGAGGTGGATGACATTGCCGAGTTCCTCAAGTGGAGCTCGAACATCAATACCAACGGCTGGCCGCCCAATAAGGAGGGCTGAGAGATGAGCATTGCCAATCCACATCTGAAATTCGCCTCGCAAGCCGTGGCCAAACCTTACTTCGTGTTTGCTCTGATCCTGTTCCTGGGCCAGGTGCTGTTCGGTTTAATCATGGGCCTGCAATACGTGGTGGGCGACTTTCTGTTTCCGTTGATCCCTTTCAACGTGGCGCGGATGGTGCACACCAACCTGCTGATCGTCTGGCTGCTGTTCGGCTTCATGGGCGCGGCTTACTACCTGATACCGGAGGAGGCTGACCGTGAACTGCACAGCCCGAAACTGGCGCTCGTGCTGTTTTGGGTGTTCGCCGTGGCGGGGGTGTTGACGATCCTGGGTTACCTGTCGGTGCCCTATGCCACGTTGGCGCGGATCACCGGTAACGACCTGCTGCCGACCATGGGGCGTGAGTTCCTGGAGCAGCCGACCATCACCAAGATGGGCATCGTGGTCGTCGCCCTGGGCTTTCTCTACAACATCGGCATGACCCTGCTCAAGGGCCGCAAGACCACCGTGAGCATGGTCATGCTCACCGGCCTGATCGGCCTGGCGGTGTTCTTCCTGTTCTCCTTCTACAACCCGGAAAACCTGGCCCGCGACAAGTTCTACTGGTGGTGGGTGGTGCACCTTTGGGTGGAAGGCGTGTGGGAACTCATCATGGGCGCGATGCTGGCCTTCGTGCTTATCAAGATCACTGGCGTAGACCGCGAAGTGGTGGAGAAGTGGCTGTACGTGATTATCGCCATGGCCCTGATTACCGGGATCATCGGCACCGGTCACCACTTCTTCTGGATTGGCGCGCCCGAGGTCTGGCTGTGGGTCGGTTCGATCTTCTCGGCGATGGAGCCACTGCCGTTCCTGGCCATGGTGATTTTCGCCTTCAGCATGGTTCGCAACCGGCGCCGCGAGCACCCCAACCGCGCCGCCACGTTGTGGGCCAAGGGCACCACGGTCACGGCGTTCTTCGGCGCTGGCGTATGGGGTTTCCTGCACACCCTGGCACCGGTCAACTACTACACCCACGGCACCCAACTGACGGCGGCCCACGGCCACCTGGCGTTCTACGGTGCCTACGCGATGATTGTGATGACGCTTATCAGCTACGCCATGCCTCGCTTGCGCGGCCTCGGTGAAGCACCGGATGCCCGCTCGCAGACCTGGGAAATCCGTGGTTTCTGGCTGATGACCCTGTCGATGGTGATGATTACCTTGTTCCTCACCGCTGCTGGTGTAGTGCAAGTGTGGCTGCAACGCTGGCAGGCCGATGGTGTGGCCCTGCCATTCATGGCCACCATGGATCACCTGGCGCTGCTGTTCTGGGCGCGGCTGGTCAGCGGCATTGGCTTCCTGCTCGGCCTGCTGTGCTACCTGTACAGCTTCAAGCGCCGCGGCGCGGAAGTGAGGCAGCCCCATGCGGCGGTGAGCCGGGCATAAGGAGAAAGTGAGGGGCTGTGTGTGGATGTGGCTGCGGGAGCGGGCAAGCCCGCTCCCACACAAGCCTGCTCCCCTACGCCTGTGCTTTCACAAAAGCCCGTTCACCGACAGTGATCCATCCAATCCCCAAGGAGGGCGGCCCGGCAGGTACTGCGGGCCGTTTTACTTTCTACCCCGGCCGAGGACAGTGCCATGGCATTTACCGTTGAACTGGAAGAGTGGGTCGGTAGCGTTTGGCACCGCTTTATCACCCGCCGTGCCAGCCCGGATTTCCCCGAGGCGCGGGTCGAATTGCTTGAGCGCCAGCGTGCGCTGGCGTTGCTGTTCCGGGCCACGGGCGGGGCCAGTGGCATGAGCGTGGAGGCCGCCAGCGAGCGCGACCTGCTGCTGCGCCGCAGCTTGCTGCAACAGGTCGCCGGCACCTGCAAGAGCGTGCCCCTGGCCTGGCGCGACGACAACAGCCTGCGCCTGCCGGCGAGCCTGGCGGTGTTCCCCGACGCCACCCTCAACCAGGACCTGTACCGTTGGCTCGCACTGTTGGCCGCCGAGGCCGGGCCGATGCGCCATTGGGGCCGCGACAACCAGCGCTGGACCCGTCACCTGTTGCAGCGCTACCCGGCCATGGCGCCACGCTACCGGCGCCTGGTGGACGCCCATCTGGCGCTGCGCCCCGACCCGGCCACCCTGGGCCCCGGCGAAGCGGCCCTGGAACGGGCCCTGTGCCAGGCCCTGCGCGAGCCCGGCAGTGTCGAGCAGTTCCCGCGTAGCGAACGGGCGGCCTGGCCGCTGCCGCTGTGGCTGTACCCGCCGCAGCAACTGGGCAGCCCTCAGGCGGCCGACCTGGACGATGAATCCGAAGAAACCCTGGCCACCCGCCCCGGCGAGCAGAAAAGCGGGCGCAAGCGCGCCACCCGGGTGGACGAAAACCGTCGTGACGGCGGCTTTTTGGTGGTGCGCCTGGAGAACCTGTTCAGTTGGACCGAGCACGTCGACCTCGATCGCTGGTCCGACGACAGCGACGACCCGGATGCCAGCAAAGTCGCCGATGACCTCGATGAGCTGACCCTGTCCCGCCAGCGCGTGCGCAAGGGCGGCGGCTTGAAGCTGCACCTGGATCTGCCACCGGCCGATGTGGACGACATTCCCCTGGGCGAGGGCATTAAGTTGCCGGAGTGGGACTACCGCCGCCAATGCCTGCAACCGGACTTCGTCAACCTGCAAATGCTCCTGCCCCGCGACGACGAAGCGCGGCCCTTGCCGCCCCGCCTGCACGCCCCGGCGCAGCGTTTGCGGCGCCAATTCGAGCACCTGCGCAACGACCGCCAATGGCTGCGCCAACAACCCCAGGGTTCAGAGCTGGACCTGCCGGCGTGGCTGGATTTTCACGTGGAGCGCCAGCACGGCCAGTGCGCCGAGCGCGGTTTGTTCCTGGAGCAGCGCCACACCCAACGCGACCTGGCCTGCCTGCTGTTGGCGGACCTGTCGATGTCTACCGACGCCCACCTCAATGACCAGCACCGGGTCATCGATGTGGTGCGCGACAGCCTGTTGCTGTTCGGCGAAACCCTGGCGGTGCTGGGGGATGATTTCGCTCTGTACGGCTTCTCGTCCCTGCGTCGCCAGCAAGTGCGCATGCAGCAACTCAAGTCATTCACCCAGCGTTACGACGACCACACCCGGGGCCGTATCCAAGGCCTCAAGCCTGGTTACTACACACGCATGGGCGCGGCGATTCGCCAGGCCAGCGAACTGCTCAAGGGCCGTAAGCGCCGGCGCAAACTGCTGTTGTTGCTCACTGATGGCAAGCCCAACGACCTGGATCTGTACGAAGGCCGCTACGGTGTCGAAGACACCCGCCAGGCTGTGCTTGAAGCGCGGCGCCTGGGGCTGACGCCGTTTTGCATCACCATCGACCAAAAGGCCGGCGACTACCTGCCGTACATGTTCGGTGCCAATGGCTACACCCTGATCCACCAACCCGAACAACTGCCCCTGCGGTTGGTGCAGCTGTACCGGCAACTGACCCAACCGTGAGGGATGACGGTGTGCAGCTGGGAGCACACCGCTCCCACCGGGATATTTCCGGGTTTACGAGATCCGGGTAAGCCAAAACTCCACACTGGGTTCACTGGCTGTTGGCGCAGCCGCAGGCTCAATAAATGCTGCGCGGCAACCAGAAGAACATGCTCACGCAGAACAGGGTCAGGCCCAGGCAGAACCACATGAAGCGCCGCTGGCGGTCTTCGCTGGCCTGTTCGGCGCGGGCGGGCAGGGGCATGCCGCATTCGTCGCAATCGCTGGCGGCGGCGGGGTTGGTGTGTTGGCAATACAGGCAACGGCGCATGGGGGTTACTCGAACTGTTCCAGGCGCAGGCGATCGAGAACGCTGATCTGCCGGCCTTCCTGGGTGATGATGTTTTCGTCGATCAGCCTGCGGATGATCCGCGAGAAGGTTTCGGGCTGGATCGACAGGTGCCCGGCGATCAACTGTTTGGCCATCGGTAGCTCGAAGCGGTTGCCCGGGGTGGGCAGGCGCATCAGTTGGGTCAGCAGGTAGCGCACCACGCGGTGGGTGGCGTTTTTCAGCGACAGGGTTTCGATCTCGTTGACCCGCTGGTGCAGGCGCACACACAACTTGCCCAGCAGGGCGAACGTCAGGCGGCTGTTGCTTTGCAGCAGACGCATGTAGGTGGCGTTGGATACCCGGTACAACTGGGTCGGGCACACGGCTTCGGCCGAGGCCACGTAGTTGGGCGTGTCCATCAGCATCATGGCCTCGGCGAAGGTCTGGCGGTCGCCCACCACCTCGAAGACCTTTTCCTGGCCGTCGGGGGTGAGGCGGTAGATCTTCACCGCACCGGCGATCACAAAGTAAAACGCCTCGGCCGGCTCGCCCTGGCGGAACAGCGGTTCACCCTTGTCGACACTGAGCAACTGGCTGGTGCTCATCAACTCGTCGAGCTGCTCCTCGTTCAACGGCTCGAACAGGTGATGGCTGCGCAAAATCTGATGATGGACACGATGTAGCACCATGGGGATTGATCCTGAAAGTGAAGGGCGGGTCAGAGCAGCCCGAGGGACAGGCTGCTGGCCAGGGCCAGTACTGAACTGAGCACCACAAACCAGGTCAGCGGGGGAATGATTTTTTGCATGGCGCGCTCCATCAATGAATAGGTGACCTGTGCAGAGCAAGAGCCGGGCCAGGGGCGCAGGCCTTGATCTGTGCGGGCTCAGGCCAAGATGTGGTCATAAATACCCTGGCGCACTAGGGTTTTATTGACCCTTAAATGGTTTTAATGACCATTTCTATGGCAAGCGGGCTTGCCCGCGCTCGGGTGCGCAGCCGCCAGTACGGTGGGGTGAGCGCCACTTTAGGGCGGCTGCGCCACCCCGTGCGGGCGAGCCCGCACGCTACAAAAACTGCCGGCGGCATGTTCGTTGCAACCCAAGCCCCGACCGGGCGCGCAATCTAGCGCAACCGCCATGACCCGCCTTGATCTATGACAAGGGCGGGCCGTGGGCAATACCCGATGATGACGCCGGGGTATTGCCCGGCGAGGCCCGGGCTGTTTAAGGAGTGCAACGATGCAAGTGCTTGACCGTCGTACCGCCATGGCCATCGTGCCGTTGTTGCGGCTGGCTTTCCGGCCGTTTTTCCTGGCCGGTAGCCTGTTGGCGCTGCTGGCGATCCCCCTGTGGCTGTTGGCGTTCACCGGCCAGCTTGGGCAATGGCAACCGGCCGGCGGCTGGCTGGCGTGGCATCGCCATGAATTGTTGTTCGGGTTTGGCCTGGCGATCATCGCTGGGTTCCTGCTCACGGCGGTGCAGACCTGGACCGGCCGCCCGGGCCTCAGTGGCAAGCCCCTGGCGGCCCTGGCGCTGCTGTGGTTGGCGGCGCGCCTGGCCTGGCTGGCCAATGCCCCCTGGCCGCTGCTCGCCGTGTTGGAGCTGGCCTTCCCCCTGGCCGTGGCCGGGGCGATGGGCGTGACCCTGTGGAAGGTGCGGCAGACGCGCAACTACCCGATTGTGCTGGTGCTGGCCCTGCTGGCCGGCGCCGATGGCTTGTCGTTGCTGGGCTTGATCCAGGGCCATGAAGGTTGGCAGCGCCGGTCGGTGCTCACCGGGATCTGGCTGGTGGCGGCGATGATGGGCCTGATCGGCGGGCGGGTGATTCCCTTTTTCACCCAGCGTGGCCTGGGCCGAGCCACGGCCGTGGCGCCCTGGCCGTGGCTCGACTGGCTGCTGTTGGGCGGTTCGGCCCTGGTGGCGCTGTTGTACGCCAGCGGCCCGGCGTTGACGGCCAACCCGGCAATCGGCCTGCTGTTCGGCGCATTGGCGGTGGGCCACAGCATTCGTTTGGGGCGTTGGCATGATCGCGGCCTGTGGCGCGTACCGCTGCTGTGGTCGCTGCACCTGGCCTACGGCTGGCTGGCGCTGGCCTGCCTGGGCATGGCGCTGTGGCATTTGGGCGTGCCGCTCAACCCCAGCCTGGCGGTGCATGCGCTGACCATCGGGGCCATGGGCGGGTTGATTCTGGCGATGCTCGCCCGCGTCAGCCTGGGCCACACCGGCCGCGCCCTGGAGCCGCCGGCGGGGATGAGCCTGGCGTTCATCCTGCTCAACCTGGCGTGCCTGTGCCGGGTGTTGCTGGTGTTGGTGTTGCCTTTGGGCGCCCTGTGGTTGGCGGCGCTGTGCTGGACCCTGGGCTTTGCCCTGTACGCCTGGCGCTACGGGCCGATGCTGGTGCGCGCGCGGGTGGACGGGCACCCGGGTTGATGGGCCCCCTTGACGGAGAAACGCTGTGATCTACCCCTTGCTGTTGATTGCCCATTTGCTGGCGGCCATTGCCTTTATTGGCACCCTGTTCTTTGAGGTGGCGATCTGGTTCAGCGCCCGTCGCCCGCTGCCCTGGTCGGCCCGCTTGAGCGCCGACCAAGCCATCGCCCAGCGTTCGCGCAAGGTGCTGCATGGCGTGGTGCTGGTGCTGTACGGCGCCGGGGCGGGCCTGGCGTGGCATCACTGGGGCGCGCTGAGCCAACCCCTGGCCAGCCATTTTGGCCTGCTGCTGACGGTCAAGATCTTCCTGGCGCTAAGCATCATCGGCCACTACCTGCTGCTGGCCTACTGGCTCAAGCGCGGGCGCATCACCCAGGCCCGCGCCGACGGCGTGCGCCACAGCATCCTGGGGCACATGCTGTTGATCGTGGTGTTGGCCAAGGGCATGTTTTATTGGTGAGTGGGCAGGGCGGGAGATCCCCTGCGGGGCCAAGCCCCACAAGGGTTAGCGCAGCCCTCAAGCTTGCGGATCGAGCGCCTGCACAAACAACACATTGTTCTCCAGGTGGATGTGTTGCATCAGGTCATCACGAAACTCTTCCAAGCCACGGTACAGCGCGCGCCAGGTGTTGCAGGCGTTGGCGGGTGGGGTGATCTGGTCGGTCAGGGCCAGCATCCGCTCCAGGGCCTCGCCATGCTGGTCGTGCTCCCAACGCATCACCTGGATCGGTGGCGCCGCTTGCGGGCCCAGGCCCTGTTGCAACAGGGGGAACAGGATCTGCTCTTCCTTGCGCATGTGGCTTTCCAGCTCTTGTTGGATATCGCGCAGCAGGTCAGCCAGGCCGTTGGGGCAGCTGTCGCGCGCGCCGTGGACCTGCTCGACGCGGCTGGCCAGGCGGATCAGCTCCGGTAGTTGTTCGCGGTGGCGGGCGTGGTAGCGGCTGAGCAGGTGCTCGATCAACCGCGTCTGCGGTTCATTGCGCCAGTCGTGCCCAGCGTCGCCGCGGGCCTTAAGGGCCAGCAGCGTTTCGGCTACTTGCAGTGGGTCCAGGCCTTTGCCCAGGGCCGCTTCGCGCAGGCTTGTGCGGCCACCGCAGCAGAAGTCCAAGTGGAAGGTATGGAAGGCGCGTGTGGCGCCGGGAATGTCACAGGCCAATTGGCCCAGGCTTTGGTCCAGCAGGGAAAGGCTCATCGGGATTCCTTATGCGGTTCACGGATTCCTGAAGGCCGTTGCAGGCGTTGTGCCAGATCTAAATGATTGAAAACGAACAATTAATTTTTTGTGGTGGTGATTTCTACCCTGGAGTGACAGGGTAGTTGCCACCCTTTGAAGGTAATGATGACCATGCTGCGTGAAAGCCTGGTGGCCGACCTGATCGTCGAGCTGCCCAATGCCGTGCGGTTGCAGCGTCTGGTGCAGACCCTGCGCGAATACTTCCACAGCGGCGCCGTCGGCCTGTTGCGCCTGGACGACGACAGCCTGCGCCCGGTGGCCACCGTGGGCCTGGTGCACGAAGCCCTCGGCCGGCGTTTTGTGATCGCCCAGCACCCGCGCCTGGCCGCGATCATGGCCTCGCGCGCGCCCACCTGGTTCGAGCCCGACAGCCGCTTGCCGGACCCTTACGACGGCCTGCTGGACAACCATGTCGGCGAATCCCTGCCGGTACACGACTGCATGGGCGTGAGCCTGTACGTGGAGGGCCGCGCGTGGGGCGCCATCACCCTGGATGCGTTGCACGCCGGCACCTTCGATGCCCGCGCGCGGGACGAGCTCAAGCGCTGCACCCTGCTGATCGAAGCCGCCGTGCGGGTCACGCGCCTGGAGCAGGAAAACCGCAGCCTGCGCCTGTCGCGCAGTGACCTGGTGGACGTGCGTGCGCCGCGGGAGGAGGGCGAGATCCTCGGCCAGAGTGAAGTGCTGCACCAATTGCTCAATGAACTGGACGTGCTCGCCGACTCCGAATTGCCGGTGCTGTTGCTGGGGGAAACCGGCGTGGGCAAGGAGCTGTTTGCGCGGCGCCTGCATCGCCTGTCGCGGCGCAGCCACAAGCCGTTGGTGCAGGTCAATTGCGCGGCGCTGCCCGAGTCCCTGGCCGAGAGCGAGTTGTTCGGCCACGTCAAAGGCGCGTTCTCCGGGGCCAGCAGCGACCGCGCCGGGCGTTTCGACGCGGCCAATGGCGGCACGCTGTTTCTCGATGAAGTCGGCGAGCTGCCCTTGAGCGTGCAGGCCAAGCTACTGCGTACCCTGCAAAACGGCGAGATCCAGCGCCTGGGGGCGGACAAACCGCTGCATGTGGACGTGCGCATCATCGCCGCCACCAACCGCCACCTGCCTGACAGCATCCGCGATGGCCTGTTTCGCGCCGACCTGTACCACCGCCTCTCGGTGTACCCGGTGCCGATCCCGCCGCTGCGCGAACGGGGCAACGATGTGCTGCTGCTGGCCGGGCATTTTCTTGAACTCAACCGCACTCGCCTGGGCCTGCGCGGTTTGCGCCTGGCGCCCGCGGCGGAGCGGGCATTGTTGGATTACGCCTGGCCGGGCAACGTGCGCGAACTGGAGCACGTCATCAGCCGCGCGGCGCTCAAGCAACTGAGCCGGGGCAACAGCCGCAGCCAGATCATTACCCTGGAGGCCGGCGCCCTCGACCTGGATAACGGCCGTGGCGAGCCGGCCCCCGCGCCGCTGATGGCTGTGACCCCGCAGCAGCCGTTCCAGCCCATGGCCGAGGCAGTGGACGCCTGCCAGCGCGAGAAAATCCTCCAGGCCCTGAGCCTGTGCCGCGACAACTGGGCCAGCGCGGCGCGCCTGCTGCACATCGACCCCAGCAACCTGCACAAACTGGCCCGGCGCCTGCGCCTCAAGTAAGGCGCGCGCGGCACAGTGTTGATGGTGGTCAAGGTTCTGCGTGGCGCGGCCTCGCACACTGCGCAGAACTTTTTGGAGAGCTCCGCCATGACCCTGTCCCTGGCGCAAATGCGCCGCAACTACACCCGCGCCGGCCTGCCTGACGACCTTACCTGTGATGACCCCCAGGCCCTGTTCCACGAATGGATCGCCCAGGCCAGCGAAACCGAGAACGCGCCGTTCGAGGCCAACAGCATGGCCCTGGCCACCGTCGACAGCCAGGGCCGGCCCCATTGCCGGATCCTGCTGCTCAAGGGCCTGAGCGAAGAAGGCTTCATTTTTTACACCCACTATCTGAGCGACAAGGGCGAGGAACTGGCGGGCAACCCCTATGCCGCCATGACCTTCTTCTGGCCGGGGCTGGAGCGCCAGGTACGGATCGAGGGCCGCGTGACCCAACTCGACCCCCAGGACAGCGACGACTACTTCGCTTCGCGCCCCCTGGCCAGCCGCCTCGGTGCCTGGGCCTCGCCCCAGAGCCAGGCCCTGGCCAGCCGCGAAGAACTGGAGTTGCGCATGGTCGATACCCGCGAGCGCTTCGCCAGCCAAGAGCCGCCACGGCCGCCGCATTGGGGTGGCTACTGCCTGCACCCGCAGCGCCTGGAATTCTGGCAAGGCCGCCCCGACCGTTTACACGACCGCCTCGACTATCGCTTGCACGACGGCGTGTGGGTACGTAACCGCTTGGCGCCGTAAGCCCGCTTGCTACAACCACAGCCTGCGGGCATACCTCCTTGGAGGAATAGCCGCGCCCGGCCCACGGGTGCAGGCTTTGGCCAATATTCTTTGCAATGGGAAGACTCTCACATGGCCCATCTGGCGCAACGCACCTTCCAACCCCTGAACATCGCCGTGCTGACCATCAGCGACACCCGCACCCTGGCCACCGATACCTCCGGGCAAACCCTGGTGGATTTGCTGCAAGCGGCCGGGCATCGCCTGGTGGACCGAGGGTTGGTGACCGATGACATCTACCAGATCCGCGCACGGGTTTCCCAATGGATTGCCGACCCGGCGGTGCAAGTGGTGTTGATGACCGGCGGCACTGGCTTCACCGCCCGGGACAACACCCCCCAAGCGGTGCAGCCGTTGTTGGATAAGCAGGTGGACGGTTTCGGCGAGTTATTCCGCCAGGTCTCGCTGGCAGAAATCGGCATGTCCAGCCTGCAATCGCGGGCCCTGGCCGGGCTCAGCAATGGCGTGCTGGTGTGCTGCATGCCCGGTTCGCCCGGGGCGTGCCGCACGGCGTGGACGAAGATCCTCGGCGAGCAATTGGACAGCCGCACCGGCCCGTGCAATTTCGCCCCACACCTCAAGCCCCAGGGCGAGGCTCTGGTCGGCGCTTGCGAGTCACGGCTGTGAGCCTGTCGGTGTGCGACAGCGGCCATCTACTGCCGGTGGACGAAGCCATCGCCCATTTGCTCAGCCAGGCGCCGGCCGCGCCAGCGGTGCACTACGTCGCCCTCAGCCACGCCCTGGGCCGGGTGTTGGCGGCGGAGGTACGCAGCCCGATGAACCTGCCGGCCTGGGACAACAGCGCCATGGACGGCTACGCCCTGCGCGCCGCCGACCTGCCTGCCGGGGGCGGTTACTTGCCCGTGGCCGGGCGCATCGCCGCCGGGGATGATGCCGCCGCGCCGCTGCCGGTGGGGCAGGTGGTGCGGATTTTTACCGGCGCGCCGTTGCCGCCGGGGGCCGATACCGTGGTGCCGCAGGAGCGCTGCCAGGTCGATGGCCAGCGCGTCTGGTTGCCGGCGGTCACCCTGGGCGAGCACGTGCGCAAGGAGGGCGAAGAGGTGCACCGGGGCGAACGCCTGTTGGCGGCGGGCAAGCGCTTGCGCGCCCAGGAAATCGGCCTGCTGGCCGGCGCCGGGGTGACTCGCCTGGAGGTCTACCAGCCGTTGCGGGTGGGCCTGTTGAGCAGCGGCGATGAGTTGCGCGAACCCGGCGAGCCGCTGGCCCCGGGGCAGATCTACAACAGCAACCGCCATTGCCTGGGCGCCATCCTGCGCGGCTGGGGCGTGGAGGTGGTGGATTACGGGGTGATGCCCGATGCCCTGGCCGCCAGTTGCGAAGCCTTGCGCCGGGCCGCGGCGGAGTGCGACCTGCTGCTGACCTCCGGTGGCGTTTCGGTGGGCGAGGAGGACCATCTCAAGCACGCCATCGCCGAGGTGGGCAGCCTCGACCTGTGGCGTTTGGCGATCCAACCGGGCAAGCCGCTGGCCTTTGGCGAGGTGGCAGGCACGCCGTGGGTCGGCCTGCCGGGCAATCCGTCGGCGGCGCTGATTACCGCGCTGGTGGTGCTGCGCCCGTTCGTGCGCAAGGCTCAAGGCCTGTGTGACCTGATGCCGCAGGCCGTGTGGGTGGCGGCGGATTTTTCCTGGTTGAACGCCAACAAACGCCGTCAATACCTGCGCGCCCGGCTCGCCGCCAATGCTTCGGGGCAACTGAGCGTGGCCCTGCATCCCCAGCAAAGCTCGGCCATGCTCAGCGCCGCGTGCTGGGCCGACGGCCTGGCGCTGGTGGAGCGCGGCCAGGTATTGAGCCTGGGTGAACCGGTGCCGTTCCTGGCGTTTGCCGAGCTGTTGCAGTAGGCGCACTTGATTGTGGTCAAGGTCGGCGCGTGGGCGCTGGTTATGCTGGCCACGGATTTTTCGCCGGCGCGGGCACCTTCGGGGGCGGGCCGGTGCCGACCTGGGTTCTGATGAGGATCAACCATGCAACTGGTCTGCCCGGCAGGCAACCTGCCTTCGCTCAAGGCGGCCGTGCGCCAAGGCGCCGATGCCGTTTATGTGGGTTTTCGAGATGACACCAATGCCCGGCATTTCGCCGGGCTGAACATGGACGACAAGCAGTTCGACGCCGCCGTCGCCCATATCCGCGAGCACAAACGCAAGCTGCTGGTGGCGGTCAACACCTACCCGCAACCGCGCGGCTGGGAGCGCTGGCAACGGGCGGTGGACCGCGCCGCCGACTTTGGCGTGGACGCCATGATTACCGCTGACCCCGGCGTGCTGCACTACGCCAGCCAGCGCCACCCCAACCTGGGGCTGCACCTGTCGGTGCAAGGCTCGGCCACCAACGCCTCGGCCCTCAAGTTCTATGCCGAGCGCTATGGCATCCGCCGCGCCGTGCTGCCCCGGGTGCTGTCCCTGGCCCAGGTCAAGCAAGTGGCGGCCAGCACCACGGTGCCCATCGAAGTGTTCGCCTTCGGTAGCCTGTGCATCATGGCCGAGGGGCGCTGCCACCTGTCCTCCTACATCACCGGCGAATCACCGAACCTGTGCGGCGTCTGCTCGCCGGCCAAGGCCGTGCGCTGGAGCGAGGATGCCGAGGGCTTGAGCGCGCGCCTGAGCGAGGTGCTGATCGACCGCTACAGCGCCGATGAGCCCGCCGGTTACCCGACCCTGTGCAAGGGCCGTTTCCTGGTCAACGGCAAGCGCTTCCATGCCCTGGAAGAACCCACCAGCCTCGACACTCTGGACCTGCTGCCGCAACTCAAGGCCATGGGCGTGGTGGCGGTGAAGATCGAAGGCCGCCAACGCAGCCCGGCCTATGTCGAGCAGGTCACGCGGGTCTGGCGTACCGCGCTGGACGCCCATCGCGCTTCGCCCGCGACCTTTGCGGTCAAGGATCAATGGCGCCAGGTGCTGGCCGGGTTGTCCGAGGGCAACCAGACCACCCTCGGCGCTTACCATCGCTCATGGCAATAAGGGGAGGGCACATGAAGCTCAGCCTGGGACCGGTCCTGTATTACTGGGACAAAGTACAACTGGGGCAGTTTTACGCCGAGATGTCGGCCTTGCCCCTGGACGTGATTTACCTGGGGGAAACCGTGTGCTCCAAGCGCCGCGCGTTTTCCCTGGATCAATGGCTGGGCCTGGGGCGTGAGTTGCAGCAATGCAGCCCGGCGCAGATCGTGCTGTCGAGCCTGACCCTGATCGAGGCCGCCTCCGAGCTGTCGAGCCTGCGCCGCCTGTGCGACAACGGCCAGCTCCTGGTGGAGGCCAACGACATGGGCGCGGTGCAGTTCCTTGCCGAACGCAAGCTGCCCTTCGTCGCCGGCCCGGCGCTGAACATGTACAACGGCCATGCCCTGGGGCAATTGCAGGACGCCGGCATGATCCGCTGGGTGCCGCCGGTGGAATGCTCCCAAGGGTTGATCCGCGATGTGTTGGACCAGCTCGGTGAAATGGGCCGCACGCTGCCCGAAGTGGAAATCTTCGCCTACGGCCACCTGCCCCTGGCCTATTCGGCGCGCTGCTTCACGGCGCGGGCGGAAAACAAGCCCAAGGACGACTGCGATTTCTGTTGCATCAACTACCCCGACGGCCTGGCCCTGACCAGCCAGGAAGGCCAGGCCCTGTTCACGATCAACGGGATCCAGACGATGTCTGCCCAGATCACCAACCTGTTGGCCGACTACCCGGCGCTGGTGGCCTGCGGCGCTGACTTGCTGCGCTTGAGCCCGCGGGCCCAAGGCATGGCCGAGGTGGTTGCGGCCTATCAACGGGTGCGCGAAGGCGCGCCGCCGCCGCTGTTCGTCGACGGCTGCAACGGCTACTGGCACGGCCAGGCCGGCATGCTGCGGGTTGAGGAGGTGGGCCTGTGTTGATCCGCAAAGCCTGGCTGCTCAAGGGCGCCGACCGCGTGCTGCCACTGGCGCGCCGTGTGCCGTTCGGGGTGCAGCGACTGGTGTTGCAGCAGGCCCTCAACCGTTGCTTCGCCGAGCCGTTGCGTGACGGCGAGTTCGAACTGCTGCGCGGGCGCTGGATGTGCCTGCACGTGGCCGACCTGGGCTTGCGCTGGTACGTGACCCTGGCCCGTGATGGCCTGCGCATCGCCCGCCAGGCCGAGGCCCAGGTGACCATCCGCGGCAACTGGCGCGAGTTCCTGTTGCTGGCCAGCCGACAGGAGGACCCGGACACCCTGTTCTTTCGCAGGCGCCTGGTGATCGAGGGCGATACCGAACTGGGCCTGGCCCTGAAAAACCTTATCGACAGCCTCGACCCGGACGTATTGCCGCCCTGGCTGTGGCGCAACTTGGAGCGTGCGGGCAAGGGCCTGGCCAGCGCCGGCTAACAGCGTGGCGGCGGATGCGGGCGGTGGATACTTAGGTTTTTGCGGGCGGGACAGTGAGTAGGCTGGCGGCTTTACCCTCCATCAAGGATGAGCTCAATGCCCCAACCGATTAGCCGGAACACCGACTCCGCGCCCGCCAGCCTGCATTACGACCTGCTCAAAAGCCGCTTGCCGGCCTGGTACAGCGCCGCCACCACCCACCGTCAGCAAGCTTTGGCCGAGCACAGCCTTACGCTGCCCACGTGGTATCGGCGCGCCAGCCACGGCGCGCGCACTGCGTTGCTGGCCCGGCATGGTCAATACCACGCCACGTTGAACCGTATCGACCACCAACTGGGTGCGGTGCAAGACATCATGGCCTTCGCCGAGCCCCTGTTAACCCAAGCGATCCAGAACGAATTCGGCCTGGCCCTGGATGTGCGCCAGGTGTTTTTCGCTCGCAAGTATGGCTTCAAGGGGCGCGACGACCTGTTCGGCGCATTGGTCTTCGAGCGTCAGGACGACCCCGCCAGCCACTACCTCTACCGAGGCATCTCCCTGCTGGAAGCGGCACTGGCCAACTTCGCCCCCGAAGACGAGCAGGCCAGTGCTTGCCATGACTGCCGAGTGATTACCCGCTGGAGCAGCTATGACGGCGCGATCCTGGCCGATTATGCCGCTGTCTCCAGCCAGGCCGTGGCGCTGGCGCCCGAGGCTTTCGCAGGGCTGTGCCGACGCCTGGACCTGGGCCGACGCTATCAGGAACACTTGCAAAGTATTGTGCTGCCGCCCGACGCCCAGGCCCGCACCGAACTCAACGAACAACTGCGCGAGCACCATCGACAGCTGCTGACCCTGAGTACCGAGATCGGGGGCCTGCAAGGTGCCGGCGTGGGGATCGGCAGCCAGGCCTACCAGATGCTTCAGCAGTGGTTGAGGGCGCCGGGTGAGGCGCGGCTCGACGGTCGCGCGGTGGTGGCCACCGCCTTCAAGGTTCTGGATGTGGAGCTGATCGGGCCCTTGCTGCTGGGGCCGGCCCGCGAAGGCAGCGAGCGGGTCGAGCGGGTGCTGGCCTATCTGCCCGGCGACCCGCAGCAACCCTTCAAGGAGTACGCCTCCAGCGCCGAGTTCATGGCCGATTTGCGCACGCGCCTGCACAGCGGCGCCTACCGACGCTTTTTCAGCCGTTTCATTCCAGTGCGTGAGCAGGGGCGTTTCTTCGAGCGTTTCAACCGCTTGTACCAACCTGCCGAGCAGTCGGATGCGACCCAGGATTACCCGCTTGGCCCTCGTCCTGCGGCGCTGCCCATGACTGAAGTGCCCTTGGTCGGCGACCTCTGGCAGTTGCTGGCCCAGCGCCAGGTCAACAAGGTGTTTGCCGATGCCCGGGTGCTGGCGGTGCCTACCGGCGACGAAGACCGTCAGGCACGCCTGGAACGGCTTGCCGGGTTTCTCAACGCGGCGCAGAACGTTTTCATGCTGGCGGCCTTTGTCGTTCCCGTGTTGGGGCCGCTGTTGCTGGCGGTCGGCGCCGCGCAGATGCTCGATGAAGCATTCGAGGGCATCGAAGCCTTTGAAGACGGTGAGCTGAGGGAAATGTGGGCCCATCTCTCCAGCGTCGCTTTGAACGTTGCCTTTATCGCGGCTGGGTCCGCTGTGCTGCCCGCGATCCATTCCTCGCCTAAGGTCGATAACCTGCGCCCCGTGGAACGGCCCAACGGCCAAGCGCGGCTGTGGCACCCGGACCTGGCGCCCTACGCGCGCGAGGTACCCCTGGTCAACGGCGCGCAGCCCGATGAACAAGGCTTGCACCGGGTCAACGGCCAGGCTTACCTGGCGCTTGAAGGCAGGTTATATGGCGTCACGCAGGAACCGCTGACGGGCCGCTACCGCATCCAACACCCCACCCGCCCCGACGCCTATCAGCCTTTGTTGCGGCACAACGGCACCGGGGCCTGGAGCCATGAACTGGAACAACCGCGCACGTGGCAGGGGTCGTTGCTGATGCGCCGCCTGGGGCACCGGGTGGCGGCGTTCAGTGACGCGCAACTGGAGCAACTGCGGCGCATCGGAGGCTTCGACGAAGGCCTGTTGCGGCGTTTGCATGCCGAAGGCGAGCCGTTGCCGCCCTTGCTCGCTGACCAGATCGCGCGGTTTGAGTCGGCCCGCCAGATCGACGCCTTTATCGACGCCATTGGTAGCGATGTGCCGTCGCTCAATGCCAGCGCCGACCCCATGACTCAGTTGCACATCCTCACCCAATACGGGCAATGGCCACGGCAGGCCCGCCTGCAACTGCTCGATGCCAGCGGTGAGCCGGTGTGGCGTTATGCCGAGCCGCAGGCGTTGCCCGATACGACCCGTGAGGTGCGGCTTTGGGAAGCCCAGGTGCGTAGCCCGGACCTGCTCAGGCATTTGCTTGACGCCATGGATCGGGCAGGCGTGCGCCCGGGGTTCGAGGGCGATGTGGCCGGTGCCCCGATGGAAGCGCGCGTGGCGCATCTGCGCGAAAAAATCGCCACCTTGGCCAGGCAGCAAAAGGTGCGCTTATTCAACGACCATTACGCCAGCCTCCAGGCCAAGGACGGCCCGCGGGTGGACTTATTGATGGCGCGTTTTCCCCTTGTGCCCGCGGCGGTGGTCAAGCAGTTGCTGAGCCTGGTAAGCCCTGCAGAAGAGCTGCAAATGGCAGCCTGGGACTTTACCCAGCCGCAGCAAACCAAACCGGTGCCGTTGCGCTTGGCCGAAGCGCTGCGCCTGTACCAGCGCGAGGTGCGCCTGAACCGCGCCTATGAGGGTCTGTACCTGGATTATCTGGCGAGTGCGGACACCCGCAGGTTGCAGTTGGCTACCCTGCAGACCCTGCCCGGGTGGAGCGCCAGTGTGCGCATCGAGTTGCGCGCCGACTAATTCAGTGGCCCGTTGCGTGCCAGCGCCGGGCCCGGCGAGGCGCGGTTCACCAAGGTGCTGGTGGAGCAGGGCGGGCGCTATAAAGCCTATGACGCCCAGGAAAACGAACTCTGCGCCTGGACGGATTTCTACCAGGCGGTACAACACGCCTTGCCCGACAGCGAGCGCCTGGCCTTGGGTGTGCCCTCGGTGCATCAGGGGGCTGAACTCGGGCAACGGGTCTTGGCCAGAATCATTCCCCGGGGGCAAGCGGCCCAGGTGCTGGGCATGCAGCCGCTCAAAGCGTTCTTCAAGCCACCCTTGCGCCTGGACGCCGGCCGGGTGGGCTACCCTCTGAGTGGCGGCTGGAAATGGTGGCGCGCAGGCTCGTCCGTGTTGCGTGGCAAAGTGCTGGAGTTGTATCCGGATTTCTCGCCGGCGCAAGTCGATGCCCTGCTGCAATCCCTGGGGCGCAATGCCCAGGTCGCGCTGCAAAGGCTCGCGGTGGAGTTTCAGCAGTTGACCAAGGCCCTGGACCAATGGGCTGCACAACGCCTGATGGTGGAGGCGGGTGAGCATCACATCCAGATTGTGCCCGATGGGACCAAGCAGGAAGTGGTGCGCCGGATCAAGGCGTGCTGGCGCCAGCAGGGGCGGCGCATCCGCCTGGGCGATGGCCAACTGGGTGGTTTTGAACTGGACCTCAACGACCTGCGTGTGGGCCAGTTGCCGGACCTGTCGGCCAACTTCAGCCATGTCGCCTCCCTGAGAATGCGCAACATGGGCCTGACCCACTTCAGTTGCGAGGCGTTTCTCAGTGGCTTCCCCCAGCTGCGCTGGCTGGACATGATGAACAATGGCCTGCGCGTACTGCCTGCACCCCTGGCCTCGATGCGCCAAATGCCCCGGCTTTACCTGACCGGCAACCGGATGGTGCTGACGGCGTCAAGCGCCCAAACCCTGGCAGGCCTTACACAGTTGAAAATCCTCAACCTGGCACGCAACCCCTTGGGCGTGCTGCCGGATTTTTCCCCATTGAGCGACCTGCTGGGCCTGGACCTGCACCAAACCGGTATCGGCGTTTGGCCTGTGGGCCTGCGCGGCCAGGCGCTGGAGGCCCTGGACCTGCGCGACAACCAAATCGCCGAAATCCCCGACTACCTGTTCACCCCCCCGGCCGAGGAAGCCGAGGCGATCATCAGAATCAACCGTGTGACCTTTTTGCAGCGCAACCCCATCAACGAAGCCAGCCGCCAACAGCTGCTTGGCTACTGGCCGCGCGTTGAGCAGCAGTACCCACAATGGGTGCAAGGGCGCCTCCCCGCGACCTTCACCTTGGGCGAGGTGGAGCCGACCGGGCAGAGGGGCACAGTGGCGCGTTGGCTGAACAACCTGAGTGGTGAAGACGCCCGGAGCAAGACTGCTCTGTGGGATGCGCTGCGACGCGAGCCGGGCGCTGACGAGTTTTTCGAACTGCTGCAGCGTTTGGGTAACAGTTATGTGGACGCTGAAAGCTATCCCGACCTGCAAGCGCGCATCTGGCAAATGCTGGAGGCGGCCGAGCAGTCGACCCAATTGCGCACACGGCTGTTCGAACAGGCCGGCGAGCCTGCCTGCGAAGACCGCGCGGCGCTGTCTTTCAGCAGCCTGGAAATCACCTTGATGGTGCACAACGCTACCCTGCTCAGCGCGGTGGGCGAAGAGGGCGAGCAGCTCTACAACTTGGCCAAGGGCTTGTTCCGCCTGGACGAAGTGGAAAGCATCGCCTTGCGCGATATTCAGCAGCGCAGGGATGCCATTACCACGGCCGACCTCAGCCAGGAGCAGCAGCTTCACCAACTGGCGCGGATCGAAGAAGTGGAGGTGCGCCTGGCCTACCGGGTGGGCCTGCGTGAGCGCCTGCAATTGCCAGGGCAGCCCAAGAGCTTTCGCTTTCACGCCTTGGCCAACGTCACTAACGCCATGCTCGACGCCGCGCAGGCACAGGTCAGTGCCCTGGAGGGCTCCGAGGTGCAATTGCAGTCCATTGTCGGTCGGGATTTTTGGGTGGAGTTCATCCAAACCAGTCACCGCCCGGCATTCGACGCCTTGAACGAGTCCTTCCTGAAGCGCCAAACCACCCTGGATGAACAATACGCAGGCACCACCCTGTCGGAGGATGACTACCAACGCCAGTCCCAGGACCTCGAGCTGCAACTGCGGGTGGAACAGGCGCAACTGTTGGTGGACCTGACGCGGGCGCAAATCGAAACCATAGTCGGAAGTACGGATTTGTAAGCTGCAAGCGGCAAGTGGTGAGGTTCAGGCCTGCGGCTTGAAGCTGGCCGCTTGCGGCTGCATCAATTGCTTGATTTCTTCGAACAGATCGTCGCTCTGAGCCTGGCTGCAATCCTGGCCGTAGCGTTTGCGCAGGCCGTACTGGCTAAGGACGACGTGTACGTCGGCCTCCAACCCGTGCTGGTTCAGGCAGCCTTCCACGCATTGCAGCGGGCAGCCGTCCAGGGCGACGATCGGTCGCCCCGAACGGGCCTTGTTCACCAACGAGGCCACGTGCCCGCCCAATCCGGCAATACACGACATCTCCGCCAACCCGGCACGATCCAGGCGCAAGGCCAGGGTATTGGCCAGTTGAGCGACGTTGGAACAGCCGGAGCAGGAATAGACCAGCGGCAAGTGGGCACGGGACATGACAGACCTCCACGGATGAACCGCGTCAGTGTGCCGCGCCCCCTGCCCAGCGCCTTGACCATCGTCAAGACCGACATCGCCATCGTCGGATCGCCGCCCGGACCAAGCCCTGTGGGAGCTGGCTGGCCAGCGATGGCGGCCTTGAAATTGCCATCGCGAGCAGGGCTCGCTCCCACAGTTGAACTGCGGTGCGGGTGGGATTTTCATTTTTCCACTATGGGAGCGAGCCTGCTCGCGATGGCGGCACGCAGTGGCGGTGACAAGCCACCGGCGATCTTGGATGCTTGGCCGCCATCGCGGGGCGAGCCCGCTCCCGCCGGTGGGGGGCTTGTTCGGGTCACCAAAAGCCTGTTCCCACAGGGGGCTTATGGCTGGCTTTATTGTTGGTACACCGCCAGTTCTTCCTCGGCGAGGATGCGGATGTTGCGCCGGTGCATTTCGATCAGGCCGCCTTCGACCAGGCGATGGAGGATGCGCGAGAAGGTCTCTGGCTGGATGCCCAGTTTCGACGCCACCAGGCGTTTGGACACTTGCAGCACCACGTCGCCGCTGACCGGGTCGCGTTCCTGGAACAGAAAGTTGATGACCCGGCGGCTGGCGTTGCTCAGGGTCAGGGTGTCGATGTCCTTGAGGCGCTGGTGCAGGTGGATGCTCATGCTGCCCAGGATCGCCAGGCAGATTTTCGGTTGTTCCTCCAGGGCCTTGCGGTAGTGCGTACCTTCGATGCTGACCAGCACGCTGTCTTTGAGGGCGGTGGCGGTGACCGGGTAGCAGCGGGCCTCGCTGAACAGCAGGGCCTCGGCGAAGGTCTGCCCGGCGTGGATGATCTCCACCAGGTTTTCCTGGCCTTCGCCGGTGACCCGGTGCAACTTGATCTGGCCGCTGACCAACAGAAAAAACCGTTTCGCCGGGTCGCCCTGGTGCATCAGGCTGGCCTGGGCGTCCAGGCGTTTTAGGTTGGCCAGTTGGCACACGTCCTGGAAGACCTTTTCCGGTAACTGGCTGAATAAGTGATGGCGACGCAGGATCAGAACAATGGATGGATGGGTCAGCATGGCGTACCTCCGCTGACGAACAGGGTAGCGCCCGCGTCGCGGGCGGCCTATGCCTCTGCCGGCCTACCTCCGAAGAGGCAGTCGGCTCAGGCGCTCTGGCGCAGGTGCTCCATGGCCCACACCGCCGCCTCCACCCGCGAGCGCAGGCCGAGTTTGTGCAGCAGGTTCTTGACGTGGACCTTGACCGTGCCTTCGGTGATACCCAGTTTGTGGCCGATCACCTTGTTGCTGTAGCCGCTGGCGATGCTCTTGAGTACCTGGCGCTCGCGCTCGGTCAGTTCCACCGTGGCCTGGCGCGGAGCCGAGCGCAGGGCCTGGGCCATGGCCTGGGTCAGCCCGGGGCTGATGACCAGCTCGCCAGCCAGGGCATCGCGGATGTACTGCACCAGCAACTCGGGTTCCATGTCTTTGAGCAGGTAGCCGTCGGCGTCCAGGCGCAGGGCGTCGCGGATGTCGTCCTCGGCGTCGGACACGGTGAACAGCAACACCTTGGCCGTGCAGTCCAGGCTGCGCAGGCGGCGCAGGGTTTCCAGGCCATTCATCTGCGGCATGTTGTTGTCCAGCAGCACCAGGTCGGGCTTGAGGCTGTGGATCAACGCCAGGGCTTCTTCGCCGTTGCCGGCTTCGCCGACCACGTGCAAGTCGTCTTCGAGTTCGAGCATCTGGCGGATGCCACGACGCATCATCGGGTGGTCGTCCACCAGCAAGAGGCGGTGGGGCGCGGAGGGGATCATGAGGCGGTACCTTCAGTGGGCTGGCCGAGGAATTCGGGGTGGAATTCCAGTTGCACCAGGGTGCCCTGGGGGGAGCGGGAAAAGATCTGCAAGCGGCCGTTCAGGCTGCGGGCGCGCTCGTCCATGATGGTCAGGCCGTGGTGTTCGCGCTGGTCCACCGCGCCGCAAAAGCCACGGCCGTCATCCTCGATCACCAGGCGCACCGTTTCGCCTTCCTGGCGCAAGGCCAGCCAGGCGTTTTGCGCATGGGCGTGGCGCAGGCAATTGGACAGGGCTTCGCGGGTGATTTGCAGCAGGTGGATCTGTTCGCTGGCCGACAGCGCGAAGGCCAGGGTGTCGATGTGCAAGTGCACCTGGAAGTCGCCGCGGCGGGAAAACTCCTGGGCGGTGTCCTTGAGTTCCTGGCTCAGCCCGGCGTCGTGGATGTGCAAGCGGAAGGTGGTGAGCAACTCGCGCAACTGGCGGTAGGCGGTGTTCAGGCCCTCGCGCAGTTCGGCGGTGACGTTCTCCAGGGTTTCCACCGGTTCGCCACGGCGCATCAGGGTTTGCATGCGGCTCACTTGCAGCTTCATGTACGACAGCGCCTGGGCCAGGGAGTCGTGCAACTCGCGGGCGATGATGGTGCGTTCTTCCAGCAACAGCAGGCGATGGTCTTGCTCGCGCTGGCGCTTGAGGGACAGCGAGGTGCCGATCAGGTGCGCCAAGGCCTGGATCAATTCGGTTTCCCAGGGTTGCGGGGTGTGGCCGTCGAGGAAGTGCGCCTTGAGTTCGCCCAGTTCGCTGCCCTGGTTGCTGATGCTGAAGGTCTGCGGCGGGCCGGCCTTTTGCTTTTGGCAGGTGGCGCAGTCACCCACGGCGCAGACGTTGCGGCTGTTCTCGCCATGCAGGGCGAGCATCTGCTTGGCCGGCGCCAGGTAATGGCCTTGCAGGCACAGCGACAGGCGCAAGCCCGGCAGGCGTTGCTGGAAGCGTTGGATCAACTGGTCCAGGCCCTCGGCGTTGGCCAGGCGCGTGGCCAGGCTGCTGCTGCTTTGGTAGAGCAGTTCGAGGGCGGCGTTGGCCTGTTGCAGGTGTTGGGTTTTGTTGCGCACCTGGCTTTCCAGGGTGCGGTGGGACTCTTCGATGGTCTCGGCCATGGCGTTGAAACTCAGGGCCAGTTGCCCCAGCTCATCGGCGGACTGATGGTTGACCCGCACCTTGAAATCACCCTGGCGAAAGCGCCGCGTGGCTTCCACCAACTCTTGCAGCGGCATGATGACGCCGTACTGCAATTGATAGAGGCCAATGAGCAGGATGAACAGGGTGGCGAACAACGCCATGCCCTGGATCGCCTGCTGCCAGCCCTGTTTGTGTTCGCTCTGGCGCTGCAACAGGGTGACGAATTGGTTCAGGTGTTCGACGAAGGGCAGGGCGTTGGCCTGGAAGAACACCCCGTCGCCGCGTTCCAGGGCCGGGCGCAGCACCTCGTTCCAGCGCTGTTGCAGTTGCCGGTAGTTGGTTTGCAGGGCGCTGGCGGGGCCGTCTTCGAGCACGGCTTTAAGGGACTGGCTCTCCAGGCGTTGTTGCAGGCTGTCGCTGATGCGGCGGATCTCTTGCGCGTCGGCGCCGGCGGCGAGTTTCCAGCTCAGGTGGTAGGTTTCCATGCGCACCGAACCTGCGGTGTTGATCGCGGCGCCGTCGCCCTGGCTGAACCAGGCGATCAGCCCGGCGCTCAGGGAACTGGCCAGGGCCAGGATGGCGATCAGGATCACCGCCAACCCGGCGCGGGCGGGCAGGGAACGGCGCAGCCAGGTCAGCATCGGCTGCGACTCGCGGGCAGGGGGGGCAAAGCAGGCATGGAAGGCTCCGAAAAACCAGGTGGCGAAGGGAAGGGCTGCCGATCCTGGCGTTCTACCTCTAAAGAGTTGCCGGCCGTCGCAGCGCTGCGAAAACGCCGGCACAAGAGGTCAATCCATTGATAAACAAAGCATTTCTCTTGTTTTTCGAACTACCACCTAAGAGGTAGAGGGCACAAGCAAAGGCCAATACCCCCAAGGCCCACGTTGACCTGAGTCAAGTTTTGCCGGGGCTGTGTCCCTAGTCTGCAGTCATTGTTCAACTGACTGGAGAGCATCGTGACTCAAGCGCGTATGCAACAAGGCTTGGTGCTGGGCATGAGCACACTGGCCTTCACCGTGTGTTTTATGGTGTGGATGATGTTCGCCGTGTTGGGCGTGCCCATCAAAGAGTTGCTGCAACTCAACGAGACCCAGTTCGGCCTGCTGGCAGCCACGCCTGTGCTCACCGGCTCGCTGGTGCGCCTGCCCCTGGGGCTGCTCACTGACCGCTTCGGCGGGCGCATCGTGTTCTTTCTGCTGATGCTCACCTGCGTGTTGCCGCTGTACCTGATTACCTACGCCACTGCCTATTGGCAGTTCCTGGTGCTGGGCCTGTTCGTCGGTTTGGCCGGCGGTTCGTTTTCGGTGGGCATCGCCTACGTCGCCAAGTGGTTCGACAAGGACAACCAGGGCTTTGCCATGGGCGTGTTCGGCGCCGGCAATGCGGGGGCGGCGGTCACCAAGTTCCTGGCCCCGGCGTTGATTGCGTTCGGCACCTGGCACCTGGTGCCCAAGGTGTTCAGCGCGATCCTGTTTATCACCGCATTGCTGTTCTGGTTCCTCACCGCCGAGAACAAAAGCCACCGCAGCGCCAGCGGCGCCACCCTGCGCGAGCAACTGGCTTGCCTGAAAGACCCGGCCGTGTGGCGCTACTGCCAGTACTACTCGATCGTCTTCGGCGGCTATGTGGCCCTGGCGTTGTGGATGACCAAGTACTACGTGCAGGAATACGGCTTCAGCCTGCAAAGCGCGGCGTTGCTGGCGGCCTGTTTCTCCCTGCCCGGCGGTGTGCTGCGCGCGGTGGGCGGTTGGATGTCGGACCGCTGGGGCGCCCACAGCGTGACTTGGTGGGTGCTGTGGGTGAGCTGGGTCTGCCTGTTTTTGCTGTCGTACCCGCCCACCCAATTACAGGTGCAGACCGTCAACGGCCCCCTGGATTTCCATATCGGCCTTAACGCCACCCTGTTCACCGTGCTGCTGTTCGTGATGGGCATCGCCTTCGCGTTCGGCAAGGCCTCGGTCTTCAAATACATCAGCGATGACTACCCGAAAAACATGGGCGCGGTGTCCGGCATCGTCGGCCTGGCCGGTGGCCTGGGCGGGTTTGTGCTGCCGATTTTGTTTGGCGCCCTGGTGGACCTGACCGGCGTGCGCTCGTCCTGCTTCATGTTGATGTACGGCGTGGTCTGGGTGTCGCTGGCCTGGATGTACCTGAGCGAAGTGCGCAAGAACCCGCTGCTGGGCAAACGCCCCCTGTAGCAAGCCCGCTTGCTACACACACACACATACGCCAGGGCAGCCCTTTTAATGATGCGAGGAGAGTGATTATGACCATTGCGCAAAAGCCCGATTCGGGCCCGGTGATCCATGACTGGCGCCCCGAAGACCCCGCATTCTGGGGCGCCAGCGGCAAGCAGACCGCCACCCGCAACCTGTGGATCTCCATTCCCGCACTGTTGCTGGCCTTTGCCGTATGGATGGTGTGGAGCACGGTGATCGTGCGCCTCAACGCCGTGGGCTTTAGTTTCACCACCGACCAGTTGTTCTGGCTGGCGGCATTGCCCGGGTTGTCCGGCGCGACCTTGCGGGTGTTCTACTCGTTCATGGTGCCGATCTTCGGCGGCCGCCGCTGGACGGCCCTGAGCACCGCCTCGCTGTTGGCCCCGGCGCTATGGATGGGCTTTGCCGTGCAAGACCCCAACACCCCCTACAGCGTGTTCGTGCTGATCGCCTTGCTTTGCGGTTTTGGCGGCGGCAACTTCGCCTCCAGTATGTCCAACATCAGCTTCTTCTACCCCAAGGCCCAGCAAGGCACGGCCCTGGGCCTGAACGCCGGCCTGGGTAACCTGGGGGTGTCGGTGATGCAGTTCTGCGTGCCGCTGGTGATTACCTTCGGTGTGTTCGGCTTCATTGGCGGCAACCCGCAAGTGCTGGCCGACGGTAGCCAATTGTGGTTGCAGAACGCCGGTTTCATCTGGGTGCCATTCATCATCGCTGTAACCCTGATCGCCTGGTTCGGCATGAACGACCTGTCCAGCGCCCGCGCTTCGTTCAGCGAGCAAGCGGTGATCTTCAAGCGCAAACACAACTGGCTGATGTGCTGGCTGTACCTGGCCACCTTCGGTTCGTTCATCGGTTTTTCGGCGGCGTTCCCGCTGCTTATCAAGACCTCGTTCCCGGACGTGATCGCGCTCAAATTCGCCTTCCTCGGCCCCCTGGTCGGTGCCCTCGTGCGGCCGCTGGGCGGCTGGCTGGCGGACAAACTGGGCGGCGCCCGCGTGACCCTGTGGAACTTCGTGTTGATGATCGTGATGGTGTTCGGCGTGCTGCACTTTTTGCCGCACAACGGCCAGGGCGGCAACTTCTACGGGTTCCTGGGCATGTTCATGCTGCTGTTCATCACCACCGGGGTGGGCAACGGTTCGACCTTTCGCATGATCCCGGTGATTTTTCGCACCCTCCACGAAAAGGCCAGCGCCGGCCAACCGCCCGCCGCGCGCGAGCAAGCGCTGCGCAACGCCGGCAAGGAGTCGGCCGCGGTGCTGGGCTTCAGCTCCGCCATGGGCGCCTTCGGTGCGTTTTTCATTCCTAAGACCTTCGGCAGCTCCATGGCCCTGACCGGCGGCCCGGAGGCGGCCTTCTACATGTTCGTCGGCTTCTACCTGAGTTGCATTGCCGTGACCTGGTGGTGGTACGCCCGCAAGGGTGCGCAGACCCCCTGCTAACCGACCCGAATCCAACCATTGCGTGGGCGGGGCACAGAACCCCGCAGCAAGCCTGAGAGGAAAGCGACATGAGTCATCTATTGGACCAACTGCGGTTTTTCAAGCGTAAGCAAGGCGAATTCTCCGATGGTCACGGCGAGACCCGCCAGGAGTCCCGCGACTGGGAGAACGTCTACCGTTCGCGCTGGCAGTACGACAAGATCGTGCGTTCCACCCATGGGGTGAACTGCACCGGCTCGTGCTCGTGGAAGATCTACGTGAAAAACGGCCTGATTACCTGGGAAACCCAGCAGACCGACTACCCGCGCACGCGCAACGACCTGCCCAACCACGAACCGCGTGGCTGCCCCCGTGGCGCCAGCTACAGCTGGTACATCTACAGCGCCAACCGGCTCAAGTACCCGAAAATCCGCAAGCCCCTGCTCAAGCTGTGGCGTGAAGCACGGCTGACCATGAAACCGGTGGAAGCCTGGGCAAGCATCGTCGAGGACAAGGCCAAGGCCGAGTCCTATAAAAGCAAGCGCGGCATGGGTGGCTTCATCCGTTCCAACTGGGACGAAGTCAACGAAATCATCGCCGCCGCCAACGTCTACACCGTCAAGGAATTCGGCCCTGACCGGGTGGTGGGCTTCTCGCCGATCCCGGCCATGTCCATGGTCAGCTACGCCGCCGGCTCGCGTTACCTGTCGCTGATCGGCGGCGTGTGCCTGAGTTTCTACGACTGGTACTGCGACCTGCCGCCCGCGTCCCCCATGGTTTGGGGCGAGCAGACCGACGTGCCGGAATCGGCCGACTGGTACAACTCCAACTACATCATTGCCTGGGGCTCCAACGTCCCGCAGACCCGTACCCCGGATGCACACTTCTTCACCGAGGTGCGCTACAAGGGCACCAAGACCGTGGCCATCACCCCCGACTACTCGGAAGTGGCCAAGCTCACCGACCTGTGGCTCAACCCCAAGCAGGGCACCGACGCCGCCCTGGCCCAGGCTTTCAACCATGTGATCTTCAAAGAATTCCACCTGGACAAACCGAGCGCGTACTTCACCGATTACGCCAAGCGCTTCACGGACTTGCCGGTGCTGGTGCTGCTCAAGCCCATGACCGGTTTCGCCCCGGGCGCCGGTTACCAGCCCGACCGCTTCCTGCGCGCCTCGGACCTGGCCGACAACCTGGGCCAGGAGAACAACCCCGAGTGGAAAACCATCGCCATGGACGCAAGCGGCGAACTGGTGTCGCCGCAAGGCTCCATCGGCTACCGCTGGGGCGAGAAGGGCAAGTGGAACATCCTGCCGCGCGAGGGCGGCGAAGGCCGTGAAATCGACCTCAAACTGAGCCTGATCGGCGCCGATGTGGCCGAAGTGGGCTTCCCCTATTTCGCCGGCGAAGTGCAGGACTACTTCCAGCACGTGGCGGGCGATGCGGTGCAGTACCGCCGCGTGCCGGTGCACAACCTGACCCTGGCCGATGGCAGCCAGGTCAAGGTGGCCACGGTGTTCGACCTGTCGGCCGCCAACCTGGCCATCGACCGTGGCCTGGGCGGCGCCAACGTGGCCCGCGACTACAACGATGCCAGCGTGCCCGGCACGCCGGCCTGGCAGGAGCAGATCACTGGCGTGAGCCGTGAGAAAGCCATCCAGATCGCCCGTGAGTTCGCCGACAACGCCGACAAGACCCGAGGCCGCTCGATGATTATCGTCGGCGCGGCGATGAACCACTGGTACCACATGGACATGAACTACCGTGGCCTCATCAACATGCTCATGCTCTGCGGCTGCGTCGGCCAGACCGGCGGCGGCTGGGCCCACTACGTGGGCCAGGAAAAACTGCGCCCGCAATGTGGCTGGCTGCCCCTGGCCTTCGGCCTGGACTGGAACCGCCCGCCACGGCAGATGAACGGCACCAGTTTCTTCTACGGCCACAGCTCCCAGTGGCGCCACGAAAAAATGAACATGCACGACGTGCTCTCGCCCCTGGCCGACAAGTCGCAGTTCCCCCAACACGCCCTGGACTACAACATCCGCGCCGAACGCGCCGGCTGGTTGCCCAGCGCGCCGCAACTGAACATGAACCCGCTGCACGTATGCCGTGACGCGGCCGCGGCCGGCATGGCGCCCAAGGACTACGTGGTCAAGTCCTGGCAGGACGGCAGCCTGCGCTTTGCCTGCGAGCAACCGGACAACCCGGTGAACTTCCCGCGCAATATGTTTGTGTGGCGCTCCAACCTGCTGGGCTCCTCGGGCAAGGGCCACGAGTACATGCTCAAGTACCTGCTGGGCACCAAGAACGGGGTGATGAACGAAGACAGCGGCAAGGTCGGCGACTGCACGCCCACCGAAGCCGAATGGGTCGAGGAGGGCGCCATCGGCAAGCTCGACCTGGTGACCACCCTGGACTTTCGCATGTCGTCCACCTGCATGTACTCCGACATCGTACTGCCCACGGCGACCTGGTACGAAAAAGACGACATGAACACCTCCGACATGCACCCCTTCATCCACCCGCTGTCGGCCGCCATCGACCCGGCGTGGGAGTCGCGTTCGGACTGGGAAATCTACAAAGGCATCGCCAAGGCGTTCTCGGCCATGACCGACGGCCACCTGGGCGTCGAGCAAGACCTGGTGACCGTGCCGCTGTTGCACGACAGCGTCGGCGAACTGGCCCAGCCTTTTGGCGGCACCGACTGGAAAACCGCCGGCGTGGCGCCGCAACCGGGCAAGAACGCGCCCAACATCCATGTGGTGGAACGCGACTACCCGAACATCTACAAGCAGTTCTCCTCGCTCGGCCCCTTGCTGGAAAAATTCGGCAACGGCGGCAAGGGCATCAACTGGAACACCGATGACGAGGTGAAATTTCTCGGTGAACTGAACTACCGCGAAGGCGATGAAGGCATCAGCAAGGGCCGGCCGAAAATCGACACCGCCATCGACGCCGCCGAAGTGATCCTGTCCCTGGCCCCGGAAACCAACGGCCATGTGGCGGTCAAGGCCTGGGCCGCACTGTCGCAGTTCACCGGCATCGACCACAGCCACCTGGCGCTGCCCAAGGCCCACGAGGCGATCCGCTTCCGCGATATCCAGGCGCAGCCGCGCAAGATCATCTCCAGCCCCACCTGGTCGGGCCTGGAAGACGAACACGTGAGCTACAACGCCGGCTACACCAACGTCCACGAAAACATCCCATGGCGCACCATCACCGGCCGCCAGCAGTTCTACCAGGATCACCCGTGGATGCAGGCCTTCGGCGAGCAGTTGATGAGCTACCGCCCACCGGTCAACACCCAGACCATCGCCGGCGTCAAGGACAAGCGCAGCAACGGCCACACCGAGATCGTCCTGAACTGGATCACCCCGCACCAGAAATGGGGCATCCACAGCACCTACAGCGACAACCTGCTGATGCTCACCTTGAGCCGTGGCGGGCCGATTGTCTGGCTCTCGGAGATCGACGCACAGCGCGCCGGCATCGAGGACAACGACTGGATCGAGTGCTTCAACATCAACGGCGCCGTGACCGCCCGCGCAGTGGTCAGCCAGCGGGTCAAGGAGGGCATGGTGATGATGTACCACGCCCAGGAACGGATCGTGAACCTGCCCGGTTCCGAAACCACCAAGACCCGTGGCGGGCACCACAACTCCGTGACCCGGGTGGTGCTCAAGCCGACCCACATGATCGGCGGCTATGCCCAGCAGGCCTACGGCTTCAACTATTACGGCACCGTGGGCTGCAACCGCGACGAATTCGTCGTGGTGCGCAAGATGGCCAAGGTGGATTGGCTCGATGGCTCCAGCGGCGATGACCTGCCGCGCCCATTGCCGACCGATATCGAGGAGAACTGAGATGAAAATTCGCTCACAGATCGGCATGGTGCTGAACCTGGACAAGTGCATCGGTTGCCACACGTGCTCGATCACCTGCAAGAACGTCTGGACCAGCCGCGAAGGTATGGAATACGCCTGGTTCAACAACGTCGAGTCCAAGCCCGGCATCGGCTACCCCAAGGAATGGGAAAACCAGGACAAGTGGAAGGGCGGTTGGGTGCGCAACGCCAACGGCTCGATCAACCCGAAGATTGGCGGTAAGTTCCGCGTACTGGCGAACATCTTCGCCAACCCCGACCTGCCGAGCCTGGACGACTACTACGAGCCGTTCGACTTTGACTACCAGCACCTGCACACCGCGCCCCTGGGCGAGCACCAACCGGTGGCCCGCCCGCGTTCGCTGGTGTCGGGCAAGCGCATGGAAAAAATCGAGTGGGGCCCCAACTGGGAGGAGATCCTGGGCACCGAGTTCGCCAAGCGGCGCAAGGACAAGAACTTCGACCAGATCCAGGCCGACATTTATGGCGAGTACGAAAACACCTTCATGATGTACCTGCCGCGCCTGTGCGAGCACTGCCTCAACCCGGCGTGCGCGGCGTCTTGCCCCAGTGGCGCGATCTACAAGCGTGAAGAGGACGGCATCGTCCTGATCGACCAGGAAAAATGCCGCGGCTGGCGCATGTGCATCAGCGGTTGCCCGTACAAGAAAATCTACTTCAACTGGAAAAGCGGCAAATCCGAGAAGTGCATCTTCTGCTACCCGCGCATCGAGGCCGGCATGCCCACCGTGTGCGCCGAAACCTGCGTGGGGCGCATCCGCTACCTCGGCGTGCTGCTCTACGACGCCGACCGCATCAGCGAGGTGGCCAGCACCGCCAACGAGCAGGACCTGTACGAGAAGCAGCTGGAAATTTTCCTCGACCCCAATGACCCGGCGGTGATTCGCCAGGCCCTGGCCGATGGCGTGCCGCAGTCGGTGATCGACTCGGCGCAGCGTTCGCCCGTGTACAAAATGGCCGTGGACTGGAAATTGGCCCTGCCGTTGCACCCCGAGTACCGCACTTTGCCGATGGTCTGGTACGTGCCGCCCCTGTCGCCGATCCAGAACGCCGCCGCGGCCGGCACCGTGGGCATGAACGGGGTGATCCCGGACGTCGACAGCCTGCGCATTCCGTTGCGCTACCTGGCCAACCTGCTCACCGCCGGCGATGAAAAACCGGTCAAGCGCGCCCTCAAGCGCCTGCTGGCGATGCGCGCTTACAAGCGCTCCGAACAGGTGGACGGCGTGCAGGACTTGCAAGTGCTGGAAGACGTCGGCCTGAGCGTGGCCCAGGTTGAAGAGATGTACCGCTACCTGGCCATCGCCAACTACGAAGACCGCTTCGTCGTGCCCAGCGCCCACCGTGAAGAGGCCCTGAGCGACGCCTTCGCCGAGCGTTCGGGTTGTGGTTTCAGCTTCGGCAGCGGCTGTAGCGGCAGTTCCGACACCAACATGTTCGGCGCGAAGAAGGCCAACCGCCGCGACGTGCTCAAAACCGTACAGCTGTGGGAGGAATGAGCATGCGCATCCTGAAAGTAATTTCGTTGCTCCTCGATTACCCGACCCAGGGCCTGATCGAGGGGCGCGATGAACTGGAGCAGGCGATCATCCAGGCCCGGGAAATCAGCCCCAAGCAGCGCGGCGGTTTGTTCGAGCTGCTGGAGCTGATCTGCGGCAATGACCTGATGGACGGCCAGGAACACTACGGCGCGCTGTTCGGCCGTGGCCGCTCGCTGTCGCTTTTGCTGTTCGAGCACGTCCACGGCGAGTCCCGCGACCGGGGCCAGGCCATGGTCGACATGATGGCCCAGTACGAAGCGGCGGGGTTCGCCATCGGCGTCAAGGAACTGCCCGACTACATCCCGTTGTACCTGGAGTTCCTCTCCACCCGCGAAGACATCGAGGCCCGCGAGGGCCTGGCGGATGTCGGGCATTTACTGGCCCTGCTGGCGGCGCGCCTGGACGAGCGCGAAAGCGCTTACGCCAGTTGCTTTCGTGCGTTGCTGCAAATCGCCGGCATGGAGCCGCAAAAGGCCGTGGCCGAGTTGCGTGAGCAAGTGGCGGCGGAGGTACGCGACGACTCCCTCGAAGCCCTGGACAAGGTCTGGGAAGAAGAGGCCGTGGACTTTATGAAGGCCGAGCAGCAGGACCGTTGCAGCTCGATGCCCAGCGCCCCGGGCAAGGCCCGCGAGGAAAGCGCGGTGCCGTTGCACTGGGTGGATTTTCAGCATGAAGGGCAGGCCGGCGCGCCTGCCGTGGAGGTGAAGCATGGATAAGTGGAATCTGTTGGCCTTCGGGATTTATCCCTATGTCGCCCTGGCGATCTGCCTGATCGGCAGTTGGGCGCGGTTCGACCTGTCGCAGTACAGCTGGAAGGCCGGCTCCAGCCAGATGCTCAGCGGGCGCGGCATGCGCGTGGCGAGCAACCTGTTCCATGTCGGCGTGTTGTTTGTGTTGGCCGGGCACTTTGTCGGCCTGCTGACCCCAGCGTCGATCTACCACCACGTCATCAGCACCGAGCATAAGCAGTTGTTGGCCATGGTTTCGGGCGGCTTTTTCGGCGGCCTGTGCCTGATCGGCCTGCTGATGCTCATCAACCGCCGCCTGACCGACCCACGGGTACGCGCCACCTCCAGCCCCTCGGACATCCTGATCCTGTTCGTGCTGTTGGCGCAGTTGCTCCTGGGCCTGCTGACCATCGCCGCCTCCACCGCCCACATGGACGGCTCGGTGATGGTGCTGCTCGCCGACTGGGCGCAGAACACCGTGATGCTGCGCCCGATGGAAGCGGCGGCGGCCATCGCCCCGGTGGGCCTGACCTACAAGCTGCACGTGTTCCTCGGCTTGACCCTGTTCGTGCTGTTCCCGTTCACCCGCCTGGTGCATATCGTCAGCGCGCCGGTGTGGTACCTGGGGCGGCGTTATCAAATCGTTCGGCAAAAAGCCCAAGGAGGCAATCATGTCTAGTGGCTGCGGATGTGGCGGCGGCAACGGCGGCGGTGGCTGCGGGTCGTCCAATAAAGAAAGCCTGGCCCCAGTGGCGGCTGCCAGCGGCGCGGTGGAATTCGAGCCCGTGGCCGAGGCTGCGCCAGAGTTGATCGCCAGCAGCGAGCAGGAATGGCCCATCGTCAGCGTCAACGGCGTGGCCATCACCCCCGAGGCCATGGCCCTGGAGCTGCAATACCACCCGGCTGAAAGCCGCGAGGAGGCGGTGTTCCTGGCCGCCCGCGCCCTGGTGATCCGCGAGCTGTTGCAGCAGCGTATCGCCGAGCTGGGCCTGCTGTTGCAGGTCGGCGCCGGGGAAAACGAAGAGGAAGCGGCCACCCGCCTGCTGCTGGAGCGCGAAGTGCAGGTGCCGCAATGCGACGAGGCCACGTGCCTGCGTTACTACGAGAGCAACCGGGCGCGCTTTCACAGCGCACCGTTGCTGGCGGTGCGGCACATCCTCCTGGAGTGCGCGCCGGACGACGCCGAGGCGCGCCACTTGGCGCGCGAGCAGGCGGACATCCTGGTGCAACGCCTGGCTGACCTGCCCGGCAGCTTCGCCGAGTTGGCGCTCAAGTATTCGGCCTGCCCGTCCAAGGCCCAGGGTGGGGCGCTGGGGCAAATCAGCAAGGGCCAGACGGTGCCGGAGTTCGAGCGGCAACTGTTCACCCTGGCCCCGGGGTTGTGCGCCAAGCCTCTGGAAAGCCGCTACGGCTGGCACGTGGTGAGCGTCGATCAGCGCGTGGAAGGCATGCCGCTGCCCTATGAAGCGGTGGCGGTGGCGATCCGCACCCAGTTGCAGCAAGGCGTGTGGCAAAAGGCCCTGGTGCAATACCTGCAAACCCTGATCGGCGCCGCCGATGTGCGCGGTATCGCCTTGCAGGGCGCGGACTCGCCGCTGGTGCAGTGAGCCTTTGGCCAACGGGGAGTATGGGATGAAAACAGTCATGCAGGATGGTTTTGGACGCCAGATCGACTATCTGCGGATGTCGGTCACCGATCGTTGTGATTTTCGCTGTGTGTATTGCATGGCGCAGAACATGACCTTCCTGCCCCGCCAACAGGTGCTGACCCTGGAAGAGTTGCAGCGCCTGGCCGGGGTGTTTGTCGGCCTGGGGGTGCGCAAGATCCGCCTGACCGGAGGCGAGCCGCTGATTCGCCCGGGGATTGTCGACCTGTGCCGGCACATCGCCGCGCTGCCAGGGCTGCGCGAATTGGTGATGACCAGCAACGGCTCGCAACTCGGGCGCCTGGCGCGACCGCTGGTGGAGGCGGGGGTCAAGCGCATCAACATCAGCCTGGACAGCCTCGACCCGGCGCGGTTTCGCGCCATCACCCGCAACGGCGACCTGGCCCAGGTGCTGGCCGGGATCGAAGCAGCGCGGGACGCGGGGTTCGCCCGGGTCAAGCTCAACTGCGTGGTGATGAAGGGGCGTAACTTCGACGAAGTGCCGGCGCTGGTGCAATACGCCATCGACCAGGGCATCGACATCAGCTTTATCGAGGAGATGCCCCTGGGCGAGGTGGGCCGCGAACGCGGCGAGTCGTTCTGCTCCAGTGACGAGGTGCGGGCGCTGATCGAGCGCGATCACACCCTGCTCGACAGCACCGAAAGCAGCGGCGGTCCGGCGCGCTATGTGCGCCTGGCCCGCCACGCGCAGACGCGCATCGGCTTTATCTCGCCCAACAGCCACAACTTCTGCGCCACCTGCAACCGGGTGCGCATGACCGTGGAAGGGCGCCTGCTGCTGTGCCTGGGCCAGGAAAACGCCCTGGACCTGCGCGGCCTGCTACGCCGCTACCCCTTGGACGACGCGCCGCTGATCGAAGCCATCCACACCGCCTTGCGCGGCAAACCCCAACGCCACGACTTCAGCCCCGATGGTTCGGTGCAGATTTTGCGGTTTATGAGTGTGAGTGGCGGTTAAGGGGCTGTGGGCGAGGTTTGTTTTTCCTCTGTGGCTGTGGGCGGGATTTGTTTCTCTTCTGTGGGAGCGGGCCTGCCCGTGATGGCGGCATTCCGGCCGCCAGAAGTGCAGCGCCTGCCCCGGCTTCCTCGCGGGCAGGGCCCGCACCTAATGCGATCAATTCCCTTTTGCCGCCCCTGTGGGCGGTTTTTTTCGCCTGCAAAACTTGATGTCGGTCAATGGCCTGAGGGGGCTTTGTCCGTAGTCTTTCCCGCATCTTGTGTTTTTAAAACTATAAACACCTATATGTAGTGTCTGGAGGCGGGATGCAGAGCACGTTGATTACGGCGGGACTGAACCGGTTGCATAAGCGCGATGGCAGCCTGGTGGCCTTTGATGCCGATAAGATCCGCCAGGCGTTGATCGCCGCTGGGCGGGCCACGGGCGAGTACACCGAGGTTGAGGCCGAGGTGTTGCTCGACGCCGTACTCGCACGCCTGGAGGGCCATGGCCGCTTGCATGTCGAGCAGATCCAGGACCGGGTGGAGCGGGTGTTGATGGACGCCGGCTACTTCTTTGCCATGCGTGCCTATATTGTCTACCGCGAGCAACACGGACGCCTGCGTCGCGACCGCAAGACCCTGGTGGAAGTCGCCACCTCGATGAACGAGTACCTGGACCGCGACGACTGGCGCGTGCAGGCCAACGCCAACCAGGGCTACTCCCTGGGCGGGCTGGTGCTCAACGTGTCGGGCAAGGTCACCGCCAACTACTGGCTGGATGAGGTCTATAGCCATGAAATCGGCCAGGCCCACCGCGAGGGCGACCTGCATATCCACGACCTGGACATGCTCGCCGGCTACTGCGCCGGTTGGTCCCTGCGCACCCTGCTGCACGAAGGCCTCAACGGCGTGCCGGGGCGAGTGGAGGCGGGGCCGCCCAAGCACCTGAGCAGCGCCCTGGGGCAAATGGTCAACTTCCTCGGCACCCTGCAAAACGAATGGGCCGGGGCCCAGGCGTTCAGCTCCTTCGACACCTACCTGGCGCCCTATGTGCGCAAGGACCAACTGACCTACCCCGAGATCCGCCAGGCCCTGCAAGAGTTCATCTACAACCTCAACGTGCCGTCGCGCTGGGGCACCCAGACGCCGTTCACCAACCTGACGTTCGACTGGGTCTGCCCGGAAGATCTGCGTGAGCAGATCCCGGTGATCGGTGGCGAGGAAATGCCTTTTGCCTACGGCGACCTGCAAGCGGAAATGGAGCTGCTCAACCGCGCCTACATCGAAGTGATGCAGGCCGGCGACGCGAAGGGGCGGGTGTTCACCTTCCCGATCCCCACCTACAACATCACCCATGATTTCCCGTGGGACAGCGAAAACGCCGATCGCCTGTTCGAGATGACCGCGCGCTATGGCCTGCCGTATTTCCAGAACTTCCTCAACTCCGACATGCTGCCCAACCAGGTGCGCTCGATGTGCTGCCGCCTGCAACTGGACGTGCGCGAACTGCTCAAGCGTGGCGGCGGCCTGTTCGGCTCGGCGGAGCAGACCGGTTCGCTGGGGGTGGTGACCATCAACTGCGCGCGCCTGGGCTATGTGTTCCGGGGCAACACCAGCGGCCTGTTGCAGCGCCTGGACACTCTGATGGAACTGGCGATGGAGAGCCTGGAGGTCAAGCGCAAGGTGATCCAGCACCACATGGACGCCGGCCTCTACCCCTACACCAAGCGCTACCTGGGCACCTTGCGCAATCACTTCTCCACCATCGGCCTCAACGGCCTGCACGAGATGCTGCGCAACTTCAGTGGTGACCAAGAGGGCACGCACACCGAACAGGGCCGCGAATTCGCCCTGCGCCTGCTCGACCATGTACGCGCCACCCTGCTGCGCTTTCAGGAAGAAACCGGCCACCTGTACAACCTTGAAGCCACCCCGGCCGAAGGCACCACGTACCGCTTCGCCAAGGAAGACCTCAAGCGCTACCCGGACATCCTCCAGGCCGGTTGCGCCACGGCGCCGTACTACACCAACTCCTCGCAACTGCCGGTGGGCTTCACCGACGACCCCTTCGAGGCGCTGGAACTGCAAGATGCGCTGCAATGCAAATACACCGGCGGCACCGTGCTGCACCTGTACATGGCCGAGCGCATTTCCTCGACCCAGGCCTGCAAGCAACTGGTGCGCAACGCCCTGGGCCGGTTCCGCCTGCCGTACCTGACCGTGACGCCAACCTTCTCCATCTGCCCGGTGCACGGCTACCTCGACGGCGAACACGAGTTCTGCCCCAAGTGCGACGAAGCCCTGCTGCAACAGGCCCAGGTGCTTGGCAGCGCCGACTGATTTCCCTTTACCCACCGCAAGGAGTCTCACCATGAATGCCACCGCAACCCTGCCGCAAGACCAACGCCAACGCTGTGAAGTCTGGACCCGGGTGATGGGCTACCACCGCCCCGTCGCGGCCTTCAACCCCGGTAAGCAATCGGAACACCGCGAGCGTCAGCACTTCACCGAAACCGCGGCCATGGCCGCCCGCCAATGAGTCGAATGCTCAGGGTCGGGGGCCTGGTGCCCCTGACCACGCTCGACTACCCCGGGCAACTGGCCTGCGTGCTGTTTTGCCAGGGCTGTGCCTGGCGTTGTCGTTACTGCCACAACCCGGACCTGATCGGCCCGCGCGGTAGCGCCGAGCTGGATTGGTGCCGGGTGTTGGCGTTTTTGCAACGCCGCCAAGGCCTGCTCGACGCCGTGGTGTTCAGCGGCGGCGAACCGACCCTGCAAGAAGGCTTACCGGCGGCCATCCATGAAGTGCGGCAAATGGGCTTTCGCATCGGCCTGCACAGCGCCGGGATCAAACCTGCAGCGTTCGCCAAAGTGGTGGGCTTGGCCGATTGGGTAGGTTTCGACGTCAAGGCCCTGCCCCAGGACAGCGAAAGCGTGACCGGCGTGGCCGGCAGCGGTGCCGCCAACTGGCGCAGCCTGGACCACCTGCTCGACAGCGGCGTGGACTACGAATGCCGCACCACCGTGCACTGGCACTTGTTCGACCCGCCGCGCCTGCTGGAGTTGGCCGAACAACTGAGCGAGCGCGGGGTAAAACGCTTCGCCATCCAACTGGTACGCACCGCCCGCATGCTCGACCCCGAACTGTCCCTCATCTCCCCCCAAACCCGCCAGGCAGAACTATGGGCGCAAATGCGCGAGCTGTTTCCGGAATTCATCTTGCGAGGATAGGAGGGGGAGCAGTTGTGAGCTGTGAGCTACAAGCTGCAAGCAGAGGCAGGCGCTTGTTGCTTGCAGCTTTTCGCTCACCCCCCTCTACCACCCCCAGAACTGCAACCACCAGCCGAGGCCCACGCCGCCATTTGCGGCTATCAGGCACGCCATGGCGGCGAGGCGGCGGGTGGGGGCGGCGGGGTCGCGGCCCAGGCGTTTCCAGCCCAGGGCCAGGCACCAGGCGATGGCCGCCAGCAACAGCAAGGCGCGGGCCGGTTGTACCCAGGCCAGGATCAGGCCTTCGTAGCGCAGCAGTTTGACGGTGGTGGCCGAGAGGCCGAGGAACAACCCGGCGGCGCCCACGGGGGTGAGGGTCAGGGCCAGCGCCAGGTAGGGCTGGCGGCCCAGGCGCGCGGCCAGGCGCAGCAGGAGCATCAGGCCACCGCCCAGCAGCAGGGCGCTCAGGCCCAGGTAGAGGACGATGCTGGCGCCGTCGAGCCAACTGAAACTGTCGTTGAGTTGCGGGTAGTGGGTCAGCAGCCACCAGGGGGCGTTGTCGTCCAGGGGCCACAGCACATCGTGCTCCACCAGCCACTGCGCCAGGGCCTGTTTGAGGGTGATGAACCAGGGGCTGACGGTCCATTGGAAGGCGCCCATGGCCAGGCCGATCACGCCGAACAGCAGCAAGCGCGCATCCCACAGCGATACGCTGCGCGGGTCGGCGTCGAGGATTTCCGCGTTGCTGGAGCGGGCAATCAACTGCACCGCGCCGCGTTGCCCGCTGCAGCGCCCGCAGGCATGGCAGTCGCTGGCGCCACGCATGCGGCGGATGTCCAGCAGCGGCGCGCAGTTGGGCGGGGGCAGGCGCGGGGCGGTGTTGGCCAGCCAGCGCTGTTCGTCCACGGCGAAATGCACCGGGGCCAGGCGCGCGAGCAGGGCGAACACGCCGCTGACCGGGCACAGGTAGCGGCACCAGATGCGCTTGCCGCGCACAAACATCAGGCCCACCGCCACGGCGGCCACCGTGGAGCCGCCGAGGATCAGCAACGCGGCCTGGGCGTAGTCATAGACGCTTATCAATTGGCCGTAGAGGGTGGTCAGGCAGAACGCCAGGGTCGGCCAACCACCCCAGCGCAGCCAGCGCGGCACGCCCAGGCCACGGCCGTGGCGGCTGGCCCATTCGCTGAGGGAACCTTCGGGGCAGAGCACGCCGCACCACAGGCGCCCGAACAGGACGATGGACAACAGCACGAACGGCCACCACAGGCCCCAGAACAGAAACTGTGCGAACAGGGTCAGGTTATCCAGCATCCGCGCCTGGCTGTCGGGCAACGGCAGCCACGCTGGGATCACCAGCAGCACGGCGTAGAACAGCACCACCGCCCATTGCATGGCGCGGATCGCTGTGCCATGGCGGCGCATGCCATCGCCCAGGCGTGCGAGCCAACGGTTACCCAGGCTCAGGCCGGACATGGCAGGCGCTCGCGGGAGGCGCGGCGCAGCCAGCCACCGACGCCCAGCCAGTAAGCCACCACCGCCAGCAGCACGGCGGCGCTGGGGCTGGCCCGGTAGCCGGCAAAATCGGCGAGGAAACTGCCCAGGCCACGGCCGTCATCCAACCACGGGCCCGTGTCCCACAGGCCCTCACCGACCGCGCCATACACCCATTGCGGCACATCCAGGGCAAGCAACTGGCCGCCGATGCGCTCGGTGGCGCTGACCAGCAGCGCGGCGCCCAGCAGCAGGAGAATGACTTCGCTGATGGCGAAAAAACTGCGCCAGGAAATGAACCGGCGGCTGCCGTGCAACACAGCCACGGTCAGGCCCGCCAGCAACAGGCCAAGTACGCCACCGATGGCGAACAGGCCCAGGGCCGAGCCTTGCAGGCGCGCGCCCAGGCCATAGAGGAAGACCACGGTTTCGCTGCCTTCGCGGCTCACCGCCAGCATCGCCAGCAATAGCAGGCCGAGGCCGCCCTGGCGCGCCACCTGGTGATCGGCGTCGCGCAGCAGGTCGTGGCGCAGGGTGCGGCCGTGGCGGTGCATCCAACTGACCATCTGCACGATCAGCAGGCTGGCGACCAGGGTCAGCGCAGCCTGGAACCACTCATTGGCCGCGCCGCTCATGGCCTCGCCAGCAAACAGGATCAGCCCGGCCAGCACTCCCGACAGCAGCAGCCCCAACAGCACGCCGCCCCACAGGAAACGGTGCAGGCGCGAGGCCTGGGCCTGCTGGCCGACCCAGGCCTGGAGAATGCCGATCACCAACAGGGCTTCGACACTTTCGCGCCAGACGATGAACATCGATTGATTCATGCAAGGCTCCAGCGGTTAGCGGGCGAGAATGCCGCCCTCGGGCAATTGCGGGTGGAACTCGTCGAAGAACGGATAGTGGCCCGGCTTGAGCGGGTGGATCACGACGAAGGTGGTCACCCCCGGCGACAGCACCTTTTCCACCCGTAGCGGCGTGCTCTCGAACTCCGCCGGGCCTTGGCCGATGTTCTTGAGCACGATCTTGAACCGCAGCCCCGCCGGTACTTCCAACAGGGCCGGGGTGAAATGGCCGTCGTCGATGCTCAGCTCATAGGTGGGCAGCGGCGCGGCGGCCAGCGGCGTGACCGCCAGGGCCAACAGCAGCGCGCCGAAGCGCCGGTGGGTCTGGGCGAAGCGGGAAGGGATCGCCATTCAATAGCCGCCTTTCTTGCCGATCCCCGCGTAGACGAATTCGTACTGGAGTTCGCAGCGCTCGAACCAGGGTTCGACGCCGGTTTCCTTGTCGGTGTGGCGGCCCAGCGAAGCGTGGCCCGAGGGTGGTAGCACAGTGAACGTGAGCTGGTACTTGCCTGGGCCGAGCAACTTGACGTTGTCGCCGTAGTGCGGCCCGTCATTGGCCACCATGGCGTGGAAATCCCCTTTGATCTCGTCGCTGGCGCCCTGTTTTTTCAAACTGAAGGCCACATTCAGGTAGGGCACGAAACTGCCTTCCTGAAAGCCCTGGCGGTTGTCGGCGGTGGCGCGGATATCGGCTTCCAGGTGCACATCGGAATCGGCGGTGGCGCGCATCATCCCTGCTGGCGCCATCTCGATGGGTTGCAAATACACGGCGCCCACCTCCAGCCCAGGGCAGAACTGCGGTTCGCCAATCGGGTATTCCTTGGCCTGGGCCAGGGGCGACAGAAGCAGCAGGGCAACAGACAGCGAAACGGGCGTGCGCATGGGAATTTCCTGGGCTCGAGGGAGTGGGAACCCGAGTCTAGGAAGCTTTGCTGCGAATAATAATGATTATTGTCAATTTTTCCGGTGATAGGCCTCAACGGTGATAGCCGCCCTCCTGCCGCCAGCGGTGCATCGCCTGTACCGGCCCTATCGCGGGCGAGGCCCGCTCCCACCGTGGAGGCGTGGTGCTGGCGGGATGTGTGGCAAGCCGCAGCCTCTGTGGGAGCGGGCCTTGCCCGCGATGGCGGCAGCCCTGACGCACCGCTCCCCTCTGTCGCAAGCCCTTGCTACAACGGCGCTTTTTTCAAGCGATAGGCCAACGCCGGGCGGGTCATGCCCAGCAGGCGTGCGGCTTCGGAGACGTTCTGCCCGGCCCGTTGCAGGGCGCTGTTGAGCATGGCCTGTTCGACCTGTTCCAGGCTCAGGCCACGGTCCATCAGTTGTTCGGCCCAATCGCTGGCCACGTCCCGTTCCTGGCTGACCAGGTTGCCGTCGCTGCCCAGGCCAATGCTCTGGGCTTCGTCGCCCAGGTGCGGGAACAGGGCGTCGACGCAGATGCTTTGGTTGTGGTCGGTGATAATCACCCCACGTTCGATCAGGTTCTCCAACTCGCGGATATTGCCTGGCCAGTCGTAGCGCATGCAGGCCTCCAGGGCGCGGTCGGAGAGGCCAAGGTTTTTCTTCGGGTAGGTGGCGTGGAGCTTGTCGAGGAAGTGTTCGATCAGCAGCGGGATATCCTCGCGGCGCTCGCGCAGGGCGGGGATTTTCACCGGGTAGACGTTCAGGCGGTAATACAGGTCGGCGCGAAAACGCCCGGCCTTGACGGCTTGGGCCAAATCTTCATGGGTAGCGGCGATGACCCGCACATCGACGCGGCGGGTCTGGCTGTCGCCCACCCGTTCCAGTTCGCCTTCCTGCAACACCCGCAGCAGGCTGGCCTGGGCCCTGGGCGTGAGTTCGACGATTTCATCGAGAAACAGGGTGCCGCCATTGGCCCGCTCGAAGCGCCCCATGCGTGATTGGTGGGCGCCGGTGAACGCGCCTTTCTCCACGCCGAACAGCTCCGATTCGATCAGGTCCGCCGGGATTGCCGCGCAGTTGAGGGCAATGAACGGCCCGTCGGCGCGCTCGCTGCGCAGGTGTACGCTGCGGGCGATGATTTCCTTGCCCACCCCGGTTTCGCCGGTCAGCAGCACCGAGGTCTTGCCCGGCGCAGCCTTGTCGATCAGGGCGCAGGTCTTGCGGTAGATCGCCGACTGGCCAATGCCATAGAACTGCCCGGCGCGCAGTTCCAGGCGCTGGTTCAGGCTCTCGATCTGGATCTTGAGGCTGTGCAGCTCTTCGATGATCGGGTCGCTCTGGAAATAGCGCATAAAGGCGTCGGCGTCGTCCCATTGCTCGGCGGGTTTGCCGATGATCCGGCAGTGCAGGTCACCGCAGCCGCGGCAGCTGATTTCCTTGAAGATGATCTGGCGCCCGACGAAAAACGAGGTGTAGCTGATGGCGTAACCCAGCAGCATCCAGCACACCGGTTGGTGCGAGGGCAGGTGCTCGCTCTGGTGGTTTTCCACCTCGAAGGAATCGAGCCATTCGATGTCGGCGTAGAAGTGGCCGCGCTCCAGGTCGATGTCCATTTTCAGCGGCCGCACATTGACCATGCCCTTAAGGGAATGCAGTTGCGGGCCGGTGAGAAACATCTCGATATCGCTGCCATTAGGGCGAAGTTTGCGGGCAAGTTCGGCGTCCTTGAGGCCCGACTGATAGCCCAGGCGCAGGAAGAAACCCTTGGCCCGTTCTTCGCCGATCATCTCGATCAACTCGCGCCGGCACGACGCCATGGCCGACACCTGCATCAGCAACATGCGTTGTTCGTCGAGCCAGATTTTGCCTTCGCTGCCCAGGAATCGGATGCGTTCGGCCAGGTCCTTGACCAGCGGAGCGTGCTCCGTGGCCCGGTATTTGATGCTCATGCACGCTAACCCCTGTTGTTTTTTTAGTAGGGACTTTGGGTATTGCCTGTGGCGGTGTGGCAGGCGCCCACAGGTTGCTTTCAGGCGCTTATTAAACGGCCTGAATTCGCCGCGAAAGTCAATTGCCACAGCGCCTTGCACCATTTGCTCAAACGGCCTTGGGGCGATGGATCAAATGATGAAAAACCCCGCTCGCCCGGGCTGGGATCGAGACCATCCAGACACCCCGGCGCGCTCCCTAATTTTATTTATTAACGATGTAAATCAATGGGATAGAAATAATCCAAGGTTTTTGAAACGGTCCTGGCACAGCCATTGCTCTAGCCCCTCTGGCCCCTGTGAGGAGTTGAGCATGCCCACCCCATCCACCCCGTTCGACCGTTTGCCGCGCTATGTGCGGGTACGCAGTGACGAAGCCGCCACTTTCGTCGAGTTCGACTTCGCCATCGGCACGCCCGACCTGTATGTCGAACTGGTCATGCCGCGCCCGGCCTTCGCCCAGTTCTGCCAGGCCAACCGGGTGCAGCACATGGATGCGCAGATGTGCGCGGCCATCGAGGCCGACATGCGCAAGTGGCGCTACGGCGACGCCTAGCGCACACCGGCCCATAACAAAAACAAAGGACCCCAAGCCATGAGTGTAGAAATCAAGACCACCACGGTGCAGACCTTGCGCCATACCTTCAGCCATACCCGCCGGCGTTTTGGCGACAAGCCCGCCAGCCGTTATCAGGAGGCCAGTTTCGACCTGGAGGCCGCCACCAATTTCCATTACCGCCCGCTGTGGCAGCCCGACAAATTGCTCAACGACCCGACCCGCACCGCCGTGGTCATGGCCGACTGGGGCAAGGTCAGCGACCCGCGCCAGTATTACTACGGCGCCTACGTCCAGGCCCGGGCGCGGATGCAGGAAAACGCCGAGCACGACTACGCCTTCTGCGAGAAGCGCAACATGCTTGCTGGCCTCGACCCCGTGAGCTTGACGCAGATCAGCGCGCTGCTGCTGCCCCTGCGTCACGCCGAGTTGGGGGCGAACATGAACAACAGCAACATCGCCGCCGATGGCCTGGGCACCAGCCTGACCCAGATGCACATGTTCCACGCCATGGATCGCCTGGGCATTGCCCAGTACCTGTCGCGCATCGGCCTGATGCTCGACGACGGCGACGTCCTGCTGCTGGCCAAAGCCAAGCAGCAATGGCTGGGCGACCCAGCCTGGCAAGGCCTGCGCCGCTATGTCGAGGACAGCCTGGTGGTGCGCGACTGGTTCGAGCTGACCCTGGCGCAGAACCTGGTCAGCGATGGCCTGGTGTACCCGCTGCTGTTCCACAAGTTCGACGAACAACTGAGCGCCAACGGCGCCGGGCAGGTGGGCATGCTCACCGAGTTCATGCGCCTGTGGTTCGCCGAGAGCCAGCGCTGGGTCGATGCCCTGGTCAAGACCGTGATTGCTGAAAGCCCGGCCAACCTGGCGCGGGTCGAAACCTGGGTCGATCAATGGAGCCGCCGCGCCTTGGCCGCCGTGCGCCCGCTGGCAGCCATGGGCCCGGGCGACGCGGCGCTGGACGCGGTGTGCAGCGAGTTTGCCGTGCGCCTGAAGAAAATCGGCCTGAGCGGGGTGGCGCCATGACCTCGCGCGTGTACATCAACCTGCAGGACAACGATTACGCCCGCGCCATTGTCGAGGCCATCGTCCAGGACAACCCCGGCGCCGTGGTGCAGCACCAGCCGTCGATGATCCGCATCGAGGCCGACGCGCGCCTGGACATCCGCCGCGAGACGGTCGAGGCCCTCACCGCCAGCCCCTGGGACATCCAGGAAATGCTCATGTACGTGATTACCCTGGGCGGCAACGTCGAGGAAGAGGACGACTGTTTTTCCCTGCACTGGAACACCTGACCCGCGGCGTGCGTGCCGTAGCTTTTCAACAATAAGAACATTTGCGGGAGAACCGTCATGGCCGTGAAAAAACGCCTGAACGCCAAAGAAAAATACCGTTGCATGACCCGGGACCTGGACTGGGAGCCGAGCTACCAGCGCCACGAAGACATCTACCCGCTGGAGCGCTTCGAGGGCATCAAGATCACCGACTGGGACAAGTGGGAAGACCCCTTTCGCCTGACCATGGATACCTACTGGAAGTACCAGGCCGAGAAAGAGAAAAAGCTCTACGCGATCTTCGATGCCTTTGCCCAGAACAACGGCCACACCAGCCTATCGGACGCCCGTTACGTCAACGCCTTGAAGCTGTTCCTGTCCGGCGTCACGCCTCTGGAATACCAGGCCTACCAAGGGTTTGCCCGGGTTGGCCGGCAGTTCAGTGGCGCCGGTGCACGGGTGGCCTGCCAGATGCAGGCCATCGATGAACTGCGCCATGTGCAGACCCAGATCCACGCCATGAGCCACTACAACAAGCACTTCAACGGCCTGCATGATTTCGCCCATATGCACGACCGGGTGTGGTTCCTCTCGGTGCCCAAGTCGTTCTTCGAGGACGCGCGCACGGCGGGGCCGTTCGAGTTCCTCACGGCGATTTCGTTTTCCTTCGAGTACGTGCTGACCAACCTGTTGTTCGTGCCTTTCATGTCCGGCGCGGCGTTCAACGGCGACATGGCCACCGTAACCTTCGGTTTCTCGGCCCAGTCCGACGAGGCGCGGCACATGACGTTGGGCCTGGAGGTCATCAAGTTTTTGCTCGAACAGCACGAAGACAACGTGCCGATCATCCAGCGCTGGATCGACAAGTGGTTCTGGCGCGGTTATCGCCTGCTGACCCTGGTGGGCATGATGATGGACTACATGCTGCCCAACAAAGTCATGTCCTGGTCCGAGGCCTGGGGCGTGTACTTCGAGGAGGCGGGCGGGGCGCTGTTCAAGGACCTGGAGCGCTACGGCATCCGCGCGCCCAAGTACGTGGAAGAGGCCAACATCGGCAAGGAACACATCACCCACCAGGCCTGGTCGATCTTCTACCAGTACAGCCAAGCCACCAACTTCCACACCTGGATGCCCACCGACAAAGAGCTGGACTGGCTCTCGCAAAAGTACCCGGACACCTTCGACGCGATCTACCGCCCGCGCTTCGAGCACTGGCGCGCCCTGCAGGAAAAGGGTGAGCGCTTCTACAACCCGACCCTGCCGATGCTGTGCCAGATCTGCCAGATCCCCCTGGCGTTCAGCGAGCCCGACGACCCCAGCACCCTGAGCCACCGCAGCGCCGAGCATGAGGGCGAGCGCTACCACTTCTGCTCCGATGGCTGCTGCGACATCTTCACCTTCGAGCCGCACAAGTACATCCAGGCCTGGCTGCCGGTGCACCAGATCCTGCAGGGCAACTGCGGCGGCGCGGACGTGGAGTCGGTGGTGCGCGACTACTACAACATCACCCCCGGCGAAGACAACTTCGAGTACCTGGGCTCCACCGAGCACCAGCGCTGGCAGCAATGGCACCCCAACCACAAGGCCGGCTGAACCCGCCCAACCCGGGGCTTTAGCCCCGGGGCATCGACCCATAACAAGAAAGGACAAGACCATGCCCGTGACTGCCATCGGCCCCTACGAGGCCATCGCCCTGGATCGCCAGGAAAACTTCAACGGCCTGCAACTGGTGTACCTGTGCTGGGAACGCCACCTGATGTTTTGCGCGCCGTTCACCTGGCCGCTGCCGCCGCAGATGCTGTTTGCCGACTTCCTCACCCAGGTGCTGCGCCCGGCCCTGGTGGCGCACCCGGATGCGGCACAGGTGGATTTCACCACCGCCCACTGGCGCCTCAACGACCGCCCGTTCGTGCCCGACCCAGCCCTGAGCCTGGCGGCCAATGGCATCGACCACAAGAGCCTGCTGCACCTGGACACCCCCGGGCTTAACGGCATCGCCGGCACTGGCAATTGAGGAGGCGCCCATGAGTTATCAAGTCACCATCGAGCCTACTGGCGAACAGATCGAGGTCGAGGAGGGCCAGACCATCCTCGAAGCGGCGCTGCGCCAGGGCGTGTGGCTGCCGTTTGCCTGCGGCCACGGCACCTGCGCCACCTGCAAGGTCCAGGTGTTGGAAGGCGAAGCCGACCTGGGTGCGGCGTCCACCTTCGCCCTGATGGACATGGAGCGCGACGAGGGCAAGATCCTCGCCTGCTGCGCCATGCCCCAGAGCGACATGGTCATCGAGGCCGACCTGGACGTGGACGCCGACTTCGCCGGCCACCCGGTACAGGACTACCGGGCGCGGGTCACCGCGCTGACCGAGCTGTCGCCCACCATCAAGGGCCTGCACCTGAAACTGGACCGGCCCATGGCGTTCCAGCCTGGGCAATACATCAACCTGCAACTGCCGGGCATCGACGGCACCCGGGCGTTTTCCCTGGCCAACCCGCCCACCCGCGCCGACGAAATCGAGCTGCACGTGCGGCGGGTGGAGGGCGGGGCGGCCACCGGGTATATCCACCAGGGCTTGCAGGTGGGCGATGAAGTGGCGGTGGCCGGGCCTTACGGGCAGTTTTTTGTTCGTGATTCCCAGGCTGGCGACCTGATTTTCATCGCCGGCGGCTCGGGGCTGTCGAGCCCGCAATCGATGATCCTCGACCTGCTGCAACGCGGTGATGGGCGGCGCATCGTGCTGTTCCAGGGCGCGCGCAACCGCGCCGAACTGTACAACCGCGAACTGTTCGAGGACTTGGCGCGGCGCCACGCCAATTTCAGCTACGTACCGGCCCTCAGCCAGGCCGACGACGACCCGCAGTGGCAAGGCTTCAAAGGCTACGTGCACGAAGCGGCCAAGGCCCATTTCGACGGCCGCTTCAGCGCCAACAAGGCCTACCTGTGCGGGCCGCCGCCGATGATCGACGCGGCGATCAGTTGCCTGATGCAAGGGCGCCTGTTCGAGCGCGACATTTTTATGGAGCGTTTCTACAGCGCCGCCGACGGCGCCAGCCAAGGCAACCGCTCGGCACTGTTCAAGCGCATCTAGCGCCTTGTGTGTAGCAAGCGGGCTCGCCCGCGCTCGCTCGCGTAGCGGCCGTAAATCGCTGTTCGGCCGGGCACGGTTTGGGAGCTGCTGCGCACCCCAGCGCGGGCGAGCCCGCTGGCTACAGAGAAGCAACGCCATCAACCCGGATAACAACAATAAAAGGTCAACCCTGATGAGCCCATTCACCTGCAAAACCAATGCTTCCCTGCTGTGCGGCCTGTTGGCCGGCGTCGCGCTGCCGGCGCTGGCCACCGAGGGCGGCGGTTCTACCTACCCCAATGGCGCAGAAAACTACCTGTCCGGGGCCATGCCGCCGCCGGGGCTGTACTCGCAGTTTTTTGTCGGCCATTACGAGGCCGACACCTTGCGCGGCAATGACGGGCGCAAGGTGCCGGTGGACCTGCGCATCCGCGCCAACTCCATCGCCCCGCGCCTGATCTGGGTCACCGAGCAGCAGGTGCTGGGCGCCAGCCTGGCGTTCCATGCGTTGGTGCCGCTGGTGGACCTCAAGGTTTCGATCAATGGCCATTCGCAAAGCAAGCAAGGCCTGGGGGATGTGATCTTCGGCCCGGCCCTGGGCTATCACCTGAGCGAGAAAATGCACGCCATCGTCGCCCTCGACCTGCTGGCCCCGACCGGGCGCTACGAGCGCCACGACCAGACCAACATCGGGCGCAACTACTGGGGCATCGAACCGGTGCTGGCGCTGTCGTACATCGACCCGGCGGGGTGGAACCTGGACGCGAAGATCATGTACGACTTCAACCTCAAGAATGACGCCACCGACTACCGCTCCGGCCAGGAACTGCACGTGGACTACGCCCTGGGCTGGGGCTTGGGCAATGGCTGGGTGGTGGGGGTGGGCGGCTACGTCTACCGCCAGACTACCGACGACCGCCAGTACGGCGAGCGCATCGACGATAACAAGGGCCGGGTTTTCGCCGTTGGCCCCTCAGTGAAATACACCAACCCCAACGGCTGGTTCCTCACCGCCAAATGGGAGCAGGAAACCCAAGTGCGCAACCGTGCTGAAGGGCAGGCGTACTGGATGAAATTGACAGTACCGTTCTGAGGCGGTGTGCGTGCCTGCGGCGGCAGTGTTGCAGCGGCCAGAAGTGCATCGCCTGTACCGCCGCCATCGCGGGCAGGCCCGCTCCCACCGTTCAGTGGTGCTGCTGGCAGGACCTGTGGGAGCAACTGTCTTACCCCTGCCATTTGTCACCGCCACTCAGTGCCGCCCTCGCGAGCAGGCTCGCTCCCACCAAGGAAAATGAACATCCCACCCGCACCACAGTTCAACTGTGGGAGCGGGCCTGCCCGCGATGGGGCCGGTACAGCCGCCACCGTTCTATTGCCTGCGATGGCGCGGGCACTTGTCAGCCGGCTATTTCCACCACATCTCCCACCAGCCGCACCGGCCAGGTGCGCAGTTGTTGCTGGGGGTCTTCGAGGCAGTGGCCGTCGTCGAGGCAGAAGTGCTGTTTGTACAGCGGCGAGGCAATGACGCGGTGGCCTTTGAGGTGGCCGACGATGCCGCGGCCGATCACGTTGGCCCCCGATTGCGGGTCGCGGTTGTCCACGGCGTATAGGCGCTCTTCGCTGCTGAGGTAGAACAGCGCCACCTGGGCGCCGTCGAACCAGGCGACAACGCCCGAGTCGGCCACCAGGTCCTGGCGGCTGCACAGTGCTTGCCAGTGCACGGCTGGGGCGGCGTTTCGCAGGGTGTTTGGCGGGGTCATCAGTGGGCCTCCTGGGTGACGCTTATCAGTTGCAGTTCATGGTTGTGGACCGGGCGGCGCTGGCCGCGCTCCTTGACGAAGTGGATGTCCGGGTCGGCGCGTCGGTCGTTGACGAAGGTGCGAAAGCGCTTGAGTTTTTCCGGGTCGGCGATGGCGTTGGCCCATTCGCATTCGTAGCGCTCGACCACCTGGTGCATCTGCGCCTCCAACTCGCCCGCCAGCCCCAGGCTGTCGTCGATGACCACGGCTTTGAGGTAGTCCAGGCCACCCTCCAGGCTTTCGCGCCACACCGAGGTGCGTTGCAGTTTGTCGGCGGTGCGGATGTAGAACATCAGGAAACGGTCGATGTAGCGCAGCAGGGTCGCGTCATCGAGGTCGGTGGCCAGCAGCTCGGCGTGGCGCGGGCGCATGCCGCCGTTGCCGCAGACGTAAAGGTTCCAGCCTTTTTCCGTGGCGATGACGCCGATGTCCTTGCTTTGCGCCTCGGCGCATTCGCGGGTGCAGCCTGAAACCGCCAGTTTGAATTTGTGTGGCGCGCGCAGGCCCTTGTAGCGGTTCTCCAAGTGCAGGGCCATGGCCACGCTGTCTTGCACGCCATAGCGACACCAGGTACTGCCCACGCAGGATTTGACCGTGCGCAGGGATTTGCCATAGCCGTGGCCGGTCTCGAACCCGGCCGCCACCAGTTCGCCCCAGATGTCCGGCAGTTCGTGCAGTTGCGCGCCGAACAGGTCGATGCGCTGGCCGCCGGTGATCTTGGTGTAGAGGTCGTACTTCTTCGCCACCGCGCCCAGCACCATGAGCTTGTCGGGGGTGATCTCGCCGGCGGCGATGCGCGGGATGATGGAGTAGGTGCCGTTTTTCTGCATGTTGGCCATGAAGGTGTCGTTGGTGTCCTGTAGGGCCACCCGGGCCGGGTCCATGATCGGTTGGTTCCAGCACGAGGCGAGGATCGAACCCACAGTCGGCTTGCAGATGTCGCAGCCCAGGTGGCCACGGCCGTGGCGGCGCAGCAGTTGGTCGAAATCCTCGATGCCTTCGACGCGCACCAGGGCGTAGAGCTCCTGGCGGGTATAGGCGAAGTGCTCGCACAGGCTCTTGTCCACCGCCACGCCACGGGCGCTGAGTTCATGCTCGAACACTTGCTTGAGCAGGGCGCTGCAACCGCCGCAACCGGTGGCGGCGCGGGTCAGTTGCTTGAGCGCACCGAGGTCGCTGCACCCGGCGTCGATGGCGCAGCACACCGCGCCTTTGCTGACGTTGTGGCACGAGCACAGGGTGGCGCTGGCGGGCAGAGCGTCGGCGCCCAGCGCCGGGGCCGCGCCGCCGCTGGGCAGGATCAGGCTGGCCGGTTCCTGGGGCAGGGCGATGCCGTTTTGCGCGTATTGCAGCAGGGTGTCGTAGTAGCTGTTGTCGCCAATCAGCACCGCCCCCAGCACATGCTTGCCGTCGGCGGACACCACCAGGCGCCGGTAACTGGCGCTGGCTTCGTCGATGTAGCGATAGCTGCGCGCGCCCGGCGTGGTGGCGTGGGCGTCGCCGATGGAGCCGACATCCACTCCCAGCAACTTGAGCTTGGTGGACATGTCGGCGCCGGTGAAGGGTTGCGCCACGTGCCCGGCCAGGTGCGCGGCAACGGTGCGGGCCATGGTGTAGCCGGGGGCGACCAGGCCGAACACGCTGCCGTTCCACGAGGCGCATTCGCCGATGGCGAAGATCGCTGCATCGCTGGTGCGACAGTGGTTGTCCACCATCACCCCGCCCCGGGGCGCCACGTCCAGCCCAGCGTCGCGGGCGAGGGCGTCCTGGGGGCGGATGCCGGCGGAGAACAGGATCAGGTCGGTTTCCAGGAACTGCTCGTCGGTGAAGTTCATGCGGTAGGCGTAGTCCTCGCCGGCGACGATCTCCCGGGTGGCGCGGGACAGGTGCACCTGCACGCCGAGGGCTTCGATGCGCGAGCGCAGGGCCTCGCCGCCCAGGCTGTCGAGTTGCACCGGCATCAGTTGCGCGGCGAACTCCACCACATGGGCCTCCAGCCCCAAGGACTTGAGCGCGTTGGCCGCCTCCAGCCCCAGCAGCCCACCGCCCACCACCACACCGCGGCGCGCGGTGGTGGCGGCGGCGCGGATAGTGTCGAGGTCGTCGAGCGTGCGGTAGACCAGGCGCGAAGGGCCCGCCGCACCGGGAATCGGCGGCACAAAGGGGAAGGAACCGGTGGCCAGCACCAGGCAGTCGTAGGCCTGACGCCCGGCGCCGGTGACGATCTGCTTGGCCTCGCGGTCGAGCGCCAGCACCGGTTCACCCAGGTGCAGGTGCACACCGTGGCGCAGGTAGAGGTCGGCATCGCCCAGGGCCAGGGACTCGGCGTCGCGCCCAGCGAAGTATTCGGACAGGTGCACGCGGTCATAAGCGCGCTGGCGCTCTTCGCCGAACACATGCACCTCATAGCGGGCCAGGGCGCCCTGTTCGATCAGTTGCTCGACGCAATGATGGCCGACCATGCCGTTGCCGATAATCACCAGGGTTTCGCGTGGGGTGGGGGTGACGGTGGGGTTCATAGCCTTTCCTCGAAACGGGTCGCGGCCCGGGCGGGGGCCAAATAAAAAGCAAAAAAAAACGCCTGGAGCTGGGGAATCAGCTCCAGGCGTCTTTGCCTGGCGTTCGTTGTGCTAGCGGTGAGGGAACCGGGCCGCGTTGCCTGGATCACCGCGCCCGTGCCTGGGCAGGCCAGTGGTCGTCGATGACCACTCGGGGTGTGCCTGGGGTGTAGCAGGGTTCGTGCCAGTGTTGGATATATGGGGTTGCAGGGCTCTAGGCAAAGGGTTTTACGCGGCTGATGGTGGGGGGTGGCGAGAAAGGGGATGAACCAGATCAGGGCATCCGGGAGCGGAAATACTCTTTTTGGGGCGCCAGGGCCTTATCCCAGAGGCCAGTAGAAATGATCGGCCTTTGTGGGGCTCTGCCCGCGATGAGGCCGGTACAGCCGATGCCCCTCTAGCGCTTGCAATGCCGCCATCGCGGGCGGGCCCGCTCCCACAAATGCCCCCCGGCAACGCGGCCCACTGGTTCGCCACCACCGCGCAATCAAGCCTGGATCGGCGTGCACAACTCCACCAAGGTGCCGTCCGGGCAGCGCACGTAGGACACCACTTGCCCCCAGGGTTTGCGCTGTGGCGCGCTGAGCTCCGTGGCGCCATGGTCCAGGGCGCGGGTGTGGGCGCCGTGGACGTCGTCGGTGACGAGGCCGATTTCCATCCCTAAAGGTTGCGCTGAGGCGTGGGCCTGGATGTGGCCGCCGGGGAAGTTCATCTCCCCCAGTTCGTGGGCGGCAAAGGACAGGGTGGTTTCACCGCTGGCCAGTTCGCCGTAGGTTCCGGATTCATGCACAAACCCGCGGGCAAAACCAAAGGCCTGCTCGAAAAAGGCCAGGGAGGCGGCGACGTCGGGGACGTAGACGATGGTGTATCCGAACTTCATGGGGCAGCGTTCCTTTGCCAATGATGGGGGGCGCAGCTTAACTGCCCGGCTGCTGTTTTTGAAAGGCATCGGTGTGCCGGCGCCCGGCATTGCTCCAGGCCCCGCCGGATGAGGCCCGGTGGCCATAGGACACTCGCTCGATGCCTTCCAGGCGCTGTTGCAGGACCTGGCTCAAGGACTCTTCGGGGCGCAGGTAGGTATCGCCGAAGTCGCCGTCGAGCAGGCTGGGGTGGGCGATGACTTCCAGCAGGCCCCGCTCGGGCGGTGCCAGGTCGCGCAGGTCTGCCGGGGTGCAGACATAGTCGGCGGTGCTTGCGGCCAGTTGGCGCAGGCGCCGGTTGAACAGGGTTTTGTACAGGCGCTTGATGGGGTGGATCCGGTTGCCCAGGTTGCGTGCCAGGCGCACCGGTACGCCGTGCTGGGCGGCGAAGCGGGCGAGGATCTCGCCGATGGGCCAGATGTTGTGCACGTGTTGGTGGGAGTCCAGATGGCTGGGTTTGAGCCCCAGGTCCAGGCAGCGTTGCCATTGGGCGTGCAGTTCCTGGTGGATGGCCTCGCGCACCGAGGCCTGGAGCCACAGGCAGTGGCGCGGCAGGCGCAGGTCGAATTCGCCGGCGCCGTTGCAGAACGCCGGTTGCGCAACGATGGCCTGGCTCAGGGGGCGGCCATGGGTGAGGTTCAGGTGCAGGCCGACGCGCCCCCGCAGCAGCGGCAGGCGAGCCATGGCGCAGGCTTGGGCAAATGCGGGCATGTTGGCCATGGCCGTGGCGCTGCTAATCAGGCCGGCCTGGAAGGCTTGCAGGATCACGGCGTTTTCGTGGGCGTCGAGGCCGAAGTCGTCGGCGTTGATGATGACGTGGCTGGGCATGGCGGTGCCTCCTGGCAGGGGATGGGTGGTGCCGGTGGTGCGAGGTTGGAGTTGGCGCGCCGGCGCAGCCACGGCTTGAACAGGTGCCACAGGCGCAGGCCCAGGCCCAGGCAAATGCCGCTGGGGCGCCAGGAATAGAAGCTCCAGCGCCAGTGCTCGACCTGGTCGCTCATGCGTTCGTGGAGTTGGTGGCTGGAGTTGTCCAGGCTGACCCGCGAGGCGTCTACCCAGCGCCAGCCGTCGTCCAGGCCCCAGTCGATCCAGGCTTGCAGCAGCACACGCCCGCTGCCCAGGTCGGCGTATTGCGGTAGGAAGGCCAGGTTGTAGTCGTATAGCCGAGCGTGCTCGAGCAAGCCCAGGCGATAGCTGATACAGCGCCCGTCCAGCTCCAGGCTGACCACCCGCACCAGGCCTTGCTCGGCCAGGGCGGTGAAGGCCTGGATGATCCACGGGCGGTTGGCGGGGCTGAAGATGCCCACGCCCTCGTCGCCTTTCCAACTCTGCGCCTCCACATCGCTGAGGGCTTGCAGCAGCGGGCCGATGCTGGCCGCGTCGGGTACCCAGCGCCGCACCTGGGCGCCGCAGGCGGCAATGCGCTTGCGCGCGCGGCGCAGTTTATAGCGGGGGGCGCCGCTGACTTCCTCGCGGTCGGCGTCGCCGATCAGGTGCACCGGCACCCGGCAACTGAGGCGCCGCTCGGCGGTGGAGCTGCGGTACATCCAGTGGGCCAGGGTGCTGTGGCGGTCCGGCAGGTCGGTCAGCTCGCTGAGTTGGAGCAGGGCGTGGGGTTGCCGGCGGCGGATTTCCCCCAGTGCTTGTTGCAGGTCTGCCACGCCCAGTTCCGCCAGCCAGCCGAGGCGGTCGGCCAAGGGAAAGCCCAGGTGGCGCACCACGCGAAACGGCCAACCGGCAAAACGCTCGCGGCCACTGACCAGGGGCAGGCACAGGCACAGGGTATCGGCCTGCCAGGCCAGTAACACCTGCAACTGCTGGGTCGGGCCCAGGGCCGCTTCGGCCGCCAGCAACCAGGCCAGGGTATTGAATGGCGTGGCGTCGGGGCAGCGCTGGCGCAATTGTTCGTAGGCGCCCTGGGGGAAAAACGGGTCGCGCAGCGAGCCCAGCCATTGGAAACGCACGGCCATGGCGTTCAGGCTGCCGCGTGGGGTGCGGGGTGAGCGGTCATATAACGTTCCATGTCAGGGCAAAAAGGGTTTGGCCGGGCAGGGTGAAGCGCACCACCCCATCCTGGCAGTCGAAGGGCGCCTTGCGGCTGACGCTGTCGTCGCCCATGTACAGCAGTTGGCTGTCGGCGGGCGGGCACTGAACCTGGGAACCTTGCAGGCTGATGTGCTGCTGGCGGTTGGCTTTGTTCACCCCCAGGAGGCTGCGCTGCTGGGCGCTGGCCATGGCCAGCACATCGACTTCAAAGGCGTCGTTGTCCAGGCGCAGTACCTGCCCCAGCCAGTGCTGGCTGATGAATTGCTGGGCCAGGCCCACCGGTTTGAGCTCGAAGCTGCCGTCGGCGCGCGGGCGCAGCAAACCCTTGAGGTGGTCGTCTTCATCGGCCAGCAAAAACCAGTTGAGCATGTCCAGCAAGCCGTCCTGGCTGGCGTTGATGACCACCGAGGCCCACCACAGTGAGGCGAAGTGGGTGTCTTGTTCATAGGGGCTGACCGAGCCGCCGCTGGAGATGTTGGTCTGGTCCAGCAGCAGCGCCTTGCGCGGGCGGCCATCGCTGTCCAGGCCCACCAGTTGGGCGGCCTGGCGGACCGCGTCGCGGTAGGTGCGGGTGGCCAACAGGTCGCGCACCATCCATTCGTGCCAAGCCAGGGCGTCGACGTTTTCCCCCGAGTTCTGCAACAGGCGCCGGGCCCAGTCGATGCCCCGGTAGTCACGGGCGTTTGGCAAGAACGGGCCGTTGACGAAGCGCGAGCTGGCGGGCATGGCGATGCGCACGCCGGCTTCGTGGGCGCCGGGGTAGCGGCGCACCTGCCAGGCCAGGCTGTCGAACAGCTGTTGAAAGGAACTGTAGTTGCGGTAACTGGCATTGGGTTCGTCGGCAAAGCTGATGTAGTGCAGCCCAGGCTTCGCCATGGCCACGGTGCTCGCCAGCCAGGCCTGGAGCGCAGCCTGGGTAGTGTCGTCGGCCACCAGGTCGGATTTGCGCCCGGTGGCGGCCATCAGGGTGAGGTCGTGGTCGATGGCAAACCGTTCGCGGTAGAGCTGGCGGAATTTATCTTCGAACTGCGGCCGGTTGCCTACCACATCGACAAAGCTGTAATAGCCGGCGGTGCGCAGGCCCAGGGCCTGGACCGCTTCATGGGTGGCGGGCGGCAGGCGTTCATAGGGCAACCCGCTGCCCAGGCGCGGCGTGCTGCCCAGCACGTCGGCGTACAGCGTGAGGCGCACTTGGCCGTCGTCCTCGCGCAGCGGTTGCAGGTGTTCGGGGCGCTGGTCGAACAGGTTGGCCGTGCCATCGAGCCAGAACGCCGCCTTGCCGCTGCCCAGCAGGCGCAGGCGCCAGACCTGCTCGGTGGTGGCCACGGGCAGGGCCACTTGGTCGAAATGCCAGTGCTGCGGGTAGGGTTTGAGTGCCAGGGCCAGGCGCTGGCCATCGGCGAGGCGTTCGGCTTGCAGGGCGCGCACCCCGCCATGGAACTTGCCCGCGAGAAAGGCCCGCTCGCCGGCGCCCACCTTGAAGTACAGCTCGGTGTCGGCGGGCAGTTCGGCGTTGAAGTGAACCTTGACCGGTGCGTACAGGGCTGCGGTTCGTTCATCGTGCTCTACCCGGTAGCGGCGGAAGCTGTAGCCGGGGATCTCCAGGCGATAGCGGCCGGCGGCCAGGGGCCAGCGCTGGCGGCCGCAGGTTTCGTCGGCGTCGATCACGCGCTCGGCGTGCAGGCGGCCCTGGCCGTCCAGCAGGTACAGGTGCTCCTGGTTGGCATCGGCTTGCCAGGCTGGGGTCCAACTGACGGCCAGGGTGTCGCCTTGCCCGGTTTGCAGATACAGGCTGCCATCGCGGATCGCCGCCCAGCTCAGGGCCTGCGCCGCCGCACCCTGGCACAGCAGCAGGCCGAGCAGCAGGGCCATGGCTTTCATGCCGGGCTCCGGGTCAGCAGGTTGCGCACCGACACCAAATCGCCGGGCAGGATGAACAACGTCTGCCACACCGGCACCCGGTTGAGCCGGCAGTACAGCGCCAGCAGGCAGGCGGCCACCGCCAAGTAGGTGGCGGACGAAGCTATGGCGGCGCCAACGATGCCGTACCGGGGGATCAGAACCAGGTTGAGCACCAGGTTGAGCAGGGCCCCCAGGCCGGTGGCCAGGGAGATGCTGCCGGGGCGGTTCTTGCCCAACAGGTCCAGGCGCAGGGTGCTGACGAAACACAGCCCCAGGCTGCCCGGCAGCAGGGCCAACAGCGCCGGGTAGGCGGGGCGGTATTCGGCGCCGAACAAGGTGACGATCAGCCATTCGCCCAGCAGCGCCATGCCGGCACAGGCGCAGATCATCACGGTGCTGGTTAGGCGCAGGGCCATGGCGGTCAGGCTCTCGATGCCTTCGCCCTGTTGCAACAGGCGTTTCATCAGCGGCGTGGTGACGGCCTCGGTGACGATGGTCAGCAGGTCGGCGGCAGCGCTGGCCATGGCATAGAAACCCAGGGCGGTGCTGCCCAACAGGGTGCTGATGAACAGGTAATCGGCCCGCGAGATGACCTGCCTGAACAGGGTTTCGGGGTGGCTCTTGGCGCTGTAGTGCAGCAGTTCGTTTTGCCCCTGGCGGTCCCACCTCAGGGCCAGTTCGTGGTTGTGCGAAAGCCACCAGCAGCCCACCGCTACCACCAGCCCCAGCCCCGCCAGCCAGGTTATCAGCGCCGCTTCCAGGGCTGCGGTTTGCCACATCCAGAACAACGCCAGGAACAGCAGCAGCGGCGCGGCGGACTCGATCAGGCGCAAGCCGTTGTAGCCTTCCACCCCGCCGGAGGCATTGTGCAGGTTGAGCAGGCCGTTCTTGAGCACCGCCAACGGCACCGCCAGCAGCAGCAACCAGGCCAGCAGGCCCAGTTGCCGGGTGATCTCAAGGCTGGCGCCGAACTCGCGCAGCAGCCACACCCCCAGCCAGGTCGCCAGCCCACCGAGCAGGCAGCCGAACACCAATACCTGGCTGAGCAGCAAACCCATGGCCCGTTGCTGGGCGGCCTGGTAGGCGATGGCCGAGTTGAGCCCGCCGCTGGTGACCGCGCTGATAAGTTCGGGCAGGGCACTGAGCAGGGCGAACAGGCCCCGCTCACTGGGGCCCAGGATGCGCGCCAGGAGCACGTTACGCAGCAAGCGCAGGACGATCATCGCCACGCGGGTGCCCATGCTCATGGCCAGGTGCCGCAGGTAGGGGCTGCGGGTCATGGTCGGGCCCCTTGATACATGCGCCAGGCCAGCAGCGACGGGTGGTGGGCGGTGTGCTGGCTGACGCCGATGCGCGGCAGTGCCAGTGGGTCGTGGGCGCCGCGCCAGACGCCTGGGCGGGTGCCCAGGGCATAGGGGTAACGGTGTGCGGCCACGCGTTCGCGTACCCGTGTGTCGTGGTTGCCATTGGGGTAGCAATACACCGGCAGCGGCTGGCGGCAGCCGCGCAGCAGGGCTTCGTGGCTGCGGCGCAACTCATGCTCCAATTGCTCATCGTCCAGACCGGTGAGGATGGCGTGGCTGGCGCCATGGGGGCCGAAACGCACCAGCCCGGAATCTTCCAGCTGGCGCACCTGTTGCCAGTCCAGTGCCTGGGGCGTGCCCTGGGCGGGGCAGGCCTCGGCCAATTGGCTCAAGCCTTGCGCGGACATGGCCTTGAGGCTTTGCAGGTACTGGGCCAGGGCCTGGCTGCGTTGTGGCTCGGTGGCGCTGTCGAGCAGGGCGGCGGGCACCGGGCGGCCGATGCCGTAGAGGTGCTCGATCAGGTTCTGCCGGGCCTGGGCGCCGAAGCTGCCCCACAGGGTTTCGCCGACGCTTTCCCACCAGAAGCACTGGCGGCTGCCGATGAAGTCGGTGGAGAGGAAAATGCTTGCCGGTACCTGATGGTGTTGCAGCAAGGGGAAGGCGTTGACGGCGTTGTCGCGCCAGCCATCGTCGAAGGTCAAGGCCACCCGTGGCCGCGCGGCGCGCACGGGGGCGGTGAGTAAGTCCATCAGCGGTACACAGTCGAAATGGCGCTTGAGCCAACGCAACAAATGCTCGAACGCCTGAGGGCCGATGCACAGCTCAGTGCGATGGGCGAGCCGGGCACTGGTGTCGTCGGCCAGCACCCGGTGCAGCATCAGGATCACCCCGGCGCCGCGCAAGGGCGCCGCTGGCCGGGGCGTGTTGAGGTAGAGCCAGCCGGCGCTGCGCTTGACGAGTTGTTTGATAGCCATGGGCGCCGTCCTCAGCGGTTTTCGTCGGGGGTCCACTGGGGGTAACGATGGCCCCGCAGGAACTGCCACAGGCCCGCGCTCATCCCGGCCAGGGTCACCACCACGAAGGCAGCGAGGCGAAACGGCTTGGGCAGGCGATGGCGCACGTCCAGCAACCCGGCGATGGCCACGCCATAGCCGAGCACCTGGGCGATCAAGGCCAGGTTGTAGAAGCCATGCTCGCCCCACAGCCACAGGTTGCTCAGCAGCAGCGGCACCAGCAGCACCGGGGCCAGGCGGCGCAGCAGTTTGTGGCTAATCAGGGCCACGGCGTAGAGGCCGTGGCGCAGCGGGTTGAGCAGTTCGCTGCGCTGGGCCAGGCTTTGCAGGCCGCCTACGGTCACCCGTTGGCGGCGGCGAAACTGTCTGTTGGCTTGATCCACGCCCTGGTCGGTGACCCGCGCCGATTCGACGTAGACGATGGTTTTGCCGCCCACGGCCGCGCAGGTACTGAGAAAGAAGTCATCGTTGACTTCGGCGGGGATCCATTGCAGCAACTCGCGCCGCAGGGCCAGCAGCGCGCCGTCGGCAGACACCATGCACCCGGTACGGTTTTCCATGCGCCGCAGCCAGCCCTCGTAATGACGGTAGAGGCTGTCGCCCAGGCTAAGGCCGTTGCCCGGCACCGGAATACTCATGTGCCCGGCGCACGCCCCAACCTGGGGATCGTTGAGCGGTGCGAGCAAGTGGCCCAGGGTGTCGCTGGCCCACTGATTGTCCGCGTCGGTGAATACCAGTATCTCTCCCGTGGCGTGACCCACGGCGGTATTGAGGGTGGCGGTCTTGCCCCGGCGTGGCAGGTCGAGCACTTCAATGCGTGGGTCGACCACGGCTTGGGCACGGGCCACGGTGTCATCGCTGGAGCCGTCGCTGGCCAGGATGATTTGCAGACCCAGGGGGGTGTAATCCTGCACCAGCAGCATGCGCAGCTTGTCTTCGATATGCCGCGCCTCGTTGTGGGCGGCAATGATGACGCTCACCGTCATCGGCCGGGCGGCCTCGACCCGGCGTGCTTTGAACAGCGGCGCCAACAAGGTCAGCAGCAGCGGGTAGCCGACGTAGGCATAGAACGGCAACAGCAGGCACAACCAGAAAATCACTTCAGCCACGGGCAGGTCTCCTTGCTTTCCAATGACACAGGCTGAGCACGAACGCGGCGCCCGCCAAGTGCAGGCGTACCCAGTGCAGGCCCCACAGTTGCAGGCTCAGCCAGGGGTCGCGGTGACTGAGGCTTTGGCGCAGGCTCAGGGCCAGCGCCGGCAGGCTGGTCAGCAGCAAAAGGAACAAGGCCTGGCGCGTCTGGCCGGCGAACAGCGCCGCCAGGGCCAGGGCATCGAGGGCCCACACACCCAGCGAGAGCAGGGGCAAGCGCAGCAGGCGCCAGTTGAAACGGCTGCGCAGCAGTTGCACATGGCTGCCCTGGCGCCACAGCTCCTTGCCCATCCATTCGCGCCAATTGACTTCATAGCCCCAGTGCAGCGCCAGGCTGTCGTTGACTGCCAGCAGGCGTGCGCCGGCGCGGCTGAGGCGCTGGGTCAGGTCCTTGTCTTCGCCGGTGCGCAGGTGTTCGTCGAAGCCGCCGACCTGCTCGAACCAGTGGCGGCGCATCAGCAGGTTGGCGCTGGGCAGCCACGGCGCCGGTGGCCGCGGGCGATGGGCCGGGCGCAGGGTACGCCGCTGCCAGGCACAGGCGAACCACGGCGCCTGGGCCGGGGTGTCGCAATCAAGCGCCAGCACATCGGCCTGGCCACTGGCCTCAAGGCCGGTGAGCAGTGCCAAGCTGTCGGGGGGCATTTCGATATCAGCGTCGATAAACGCCAGCCATTGCCCCTGCGCCTGGGCCGCGCCGGCATTGCGCAGGGCGCCGATGGCCAGGCCCGGCAGCGACCACACGCGGGCACCGCAGTCGCGGGCGATCTGCGGGCCCTGGTCCTGGGAGCCGTTATCCATCACCAGTAGCTCGCACTCAAGGCCAGCCGCCCGTGCCGCCAGGCGTGCGGCCTGCAAGGTGCGGCCAATGTGCCGCGCTTCGTTGTACATGGGTATGACGATGCTGATCCCGGTCATGGCCGCGCCTCCTGGCGTGTGGCCTGTTCCACCTGTTGGCGCAGCACGGCGGACAGCGCCAGCATGATCCACAGGTACTTGAGGTTGGGCACGCTGAGGAACAACAAAAACAGGGCCAGCACCAACAGGCTGATGCCCAGGTGAGTGAGCAGGTCGGCCTGCTCGTGGGCGCCCCGGCGCAGGCACAGGGCGCGCGCGCGCAGGAAATTCCATAGGCCCAGGGCAATCATGGCGATAAACAGCAGCGCCGCCGGGATGCCGGTTTCGGCCAGCAGCCCCAGGTAGGTGTTATGGGCTTCGCGCAGCAGGTCGCCGGGTTTGCGGTGCGAGGCAATGAACAGCTTGGCGTAACCGCTGTTGGCGTAATGCTGGGGGAAGGTGCCGGGGCCGGCGCCGAGCAACGGGTGCTCCAGGATCAATTGCCCCCCCACCAACACGTATGAGGCGCGCCGGCCCAGGGATTCGTCGGCCTGGGTGCTGACGTTGCCCCCCAGCGCAGCCAACGACTGCATACGGGCAAAGTAGGACGCCGGCACGGTGTAGGCCGCCAGGGGCACGGCAATGGCCAGGGCCAGCATGGCGAACCCCAAGTGCCGTGGGCGAATGCCGGGCAGGTGCGAGCGGTAATGCCACACCCCAAGGCCCAGGCTGAGCAGCAGCACCAGCAGCCCCGAGCGCGATTGCGTGGCGGTCATGCCCGCCAGCAACAGCCCGGTGCAGCCCAGCCAGAGCAGCCGTTGCCCGGCACTGGGGCTGTGAATCGCCAGCAACAGGGCCAGGGGCACGGCAAAGGCGACAATCATCGCCATCAGGTTGGGGTCGTCGAGCAGGCCGGCGGCGCGGCCCTCGTCTTGAAAGTGGCTGGAGAGCAGGGCCATGGCGCAGGTCAGGGCGATGCCCAGTACCGTCAAGCGGCAGAACAGCCCCAGGTTCAGCCCGCGGCCCAGCACCAGGGTGATGACGAACACCACCGGGCCCACCAGCAGGTTGCGCAGGTCGGCCAGGGATGCCTGGCGGTCATCGGAGGCCCACAGGCTCAGCAGGTACAGGGCGCTGAAGCCCAGCAGCAGCGGCCACAGGTTGCTGCGCAAGTGGCTGGCGGGGATTTGCCGCAGGGCCAGTTGCAGCGCCAGCACCAGCATCAGCGACAGCCCGAGGAACTTGGCCGCGGAAAAACTGCTGTCGCGGAACAACCCCTCGAACGGCAGCACCGCCACCAACGCCAGCAAGCCCCAGGCCGGGCGCCGATACAGCAGCACCACGCCCAGCAACCCCAGCACGGCGCCGGGTGCCAGGTACGGAAAAGGGCTGGCCAATAAGGCCAGGGCCAACAGCGCCACCAGGGCGACCAGCGACAGTGGCACGATCATGGCCGTGCGCCCCTTGCGGTGTTCAGGTACAACTGCCCCCAACGCCCGGCCAGTGCGGCCAGGTCGTAGCGCTCGCGCTGGGTGTGGCGGGCGTTGTCGCGTAATTGCCCGGCGCGTTGCGGCTGCTCCAGCAGGCAGGTGAGCTGGCGTGCCAGCGCGGGGCTGTCCAGGGCCGGGGCGAGCAAGCCGTTGTGGCCATCGACGATCACGTCGCCAATCCCGCCCACGGCGAAGGCCACCACCGGCACGCCGGCCTGCATGGCTTCGAGCAGGATCATCGGCGTGCCTTCGGTGCGCGAACTGATGACCAGCGCATTGAGTTTCGCCCACCAGGGCTGCATGTCGTGTTGGTAACCGGGCAGGTGGATGCGCCCCGCCAACCCGGCAGCGTCGATACGCGCCTGCAAGGCCTCGCGTTCGGGGCCGTCACCGAGCATCACCGCATTCAGCGTGGGGTGTTGCCGGCACAGCGGGATCAAGGCATCGAGGAACAGGTCGGGGCCTTTTTCCTGGCTCAGGCGCCCGACAAAACCAGCCAGCCAGGGGTGCTCGCCCGGGCTGCTGGGCAGCGCGGCCAGCGCGGCCGGCAAGCCGTTGGGGATGACGTGCAGTTTGTCCGCGCGTACCTGCGCCTGGCGGTGCAGCACGGCGATGCTCTCGGCCACGCACACCACCCGGTCCACCACACGGGTGCGGCACAGTTGCAGGCTCAGCCAGGTGTACAGGCGCTGCTTGCGGCTGCGCGGGGTAAAGCCGTGTTGGGTGATGACCAACGGCAGGCGCCACAGCAAGGCCGCCAGCCAGCCGAACACCAGGCCCTTGAAATTGTGAGCATTGAGCAACGGCCGCTGGGCCCTTTGCCGATGCAGGCTGCGCAGCAGCGTGCTCAGGTCGGGGCAGTCATGGCACTGCACCCCGGCGGCGCGAAAACGCGCTACCAGCGGCGCCGGCGCGCCGAGGAACAGCACCTGATGCCGGCCCGCCGTCGCCAGGCAGTGGTCCAGCAGCATCCGCTCGGCGCCGTAGAAACCACCGCTGCCCAGCAGGTGGATGATCGGCAGTGCAGCCTCGACGGCGCTGTTCAATTGCGCACCCAGTGCATCAGGCGCGGCATCGACCAGTTGGGGTGCGGGTTGGGTTGCTCGTGCTGCTGGTCGTTGATGACCAGCAGCACCGGCAGGTCCAGTTGCCGGGTGATCTGCGCCGGGTGTTTGAAGCGGTGGTCGAAGAACTCACGCAGGTACACCAGGGTGATCGCCAGCAGCAGGCCGGTGAGCAGGCCGAACGGAATAATCAGCATGGGCTTGGGGAACGCCGCTTCGGTGGGCTCGTAGGGCGGGCTCAGTACACGGGCGTTGGACAGGCCGTTGTCCTGGGGCCGTTGGGTGCTTTCCTCATAGCGCTGGGTATAGGTGAAGAACGCCGCGTGCAAGGCGTCGATCTCGGTGTCCATCTGGCGCAGCTTGCTCAGGGTTTCTTGCAGTTGGTGGATGCGCGCCTTGAAGTCGGCGATGCGCTGGGTTTTCTGCGCCACCACCGAGCGGACGATGTCCAGGTCGCTGCTGCGTTCCTGGATGCGGTTGTTGACCACTTTGAGGAACTGCTGGCGCGCGCGGCTGATCTGCTCGCGGATCAACAGCATCGGCTCGCTGCCGGGCTGGAAGATCGCCAGGTCACTGTTGTAGCGCGCCACCAGGGTGGTCAGTTGCTCGACCATCTGGCCGATTTCGCGGTCCTGATAGGTGAGGTTGTCCACGGTGGTGGTGAAGGTGTAGGGGAAGGTGAAGTCGCGGCTGCTGGCCGCCGCCAGGCTGGCCTTGAGGTAATCGAGCCACTGCTGGCCTTGCAGCAAACGGTCGCGGGCCTGGTTCAGGGCCTGTTCCTCGACGTTGATGGCGTTGAGGCGAAAGGTGATTTCCTCCTTGGGGTCGGAGGCGCCGATGCCTTCGAGCAGGCCCAGGCGATTGCCTTCCAGGCCATCGAGGCGCGCGCGGTATTGGCTTTTCTTCTGCTCGTAAAAGGTCTGCGGCAGGTCATTGGATTGCAGGTCCTGGCGGTTTTGCAGGTAGTTATCCAGCAATTGGGCGACGAACAGGGTGCCCTGGGTCGGGTCGGCAAAGCGGTAGGTGATGGAGATCACGTTGGAGCCGGGCAGGGTTTCCACCTTGAGGTTATGCAGGGCGTTCTCCACCAGTATGTCCAGGGTGTTATCGCGCGGCGGGTCCACCTCCATGCCCAAGGCCTGGCGCGCTGGGTTGACCAGGTGCTCGCGCAAGGGTGTGAGCACCTGTTCGCGTAGCGGGCGCATCACCCAGCGGCTGAGCAGGCCCTTGGGCGGCGTGTATTCGCCGCGTTCGCGCAACTGGCTGATGGTCTGGCGGATCAGGGTGGGCGAACGCAGGATGTTGCTCTCGGTCTCCATGTCCGACAGCGACGGTTGCACGAACTTGTCGGTGTCCTGGGCCAGCAGGGTCGCGGTGTCGCTTTGCGAGAGTTTTTTCGACTGCACGATGACTTGGGCGGTGATGTCGAAGCTCTGCTTGAGCAACAGCGGCAGCAGCAGGGCGATCACGGCGAACAGCAGGAACACCCGTTTGACCAGTTGCCGGTTGGCGAACAGGATCCTGAAGAACTCGTGCAGGTAGTTTTCCTGGGGATTCATGGCGGGCACCTGCGTTTTAGTTGTCATTGCTGTTGTCGTTCAGGTCATAGCCGACGCTGAACCCGATGCCCTGGAACAGCACCACGTCGGCCAGTTGCCGGGCGATTTCGCCGGCGCTGGCCAACCCGGTCTTGGGCACGAACAGCATGTCGTCCGGTTGCAGGTAGGCCATTTGCGTGGCATCGCCTTCCAGGGCCTTGGCCACGTCGTAGTGGTAGGCCTCGACCTGGTTGCCCTTGCGCCGCATCACCACCACCGAGCCCAGTTGCGCCTTGATGCTGGGGCCGCGGGCCAGGGACAGGGCTTCGAGGATCGACACCGGCCGGCGGATCGGGTACGCCCCGGGCATGCCCACTTCACCCAGCACATACACCTCGTTGCCCGCCGTGGACTTGAGCAGCACATCCACCGTCATGCGCCCCGGCAACTGGGCGTAGCGCTGGTTGAGCACATCGCGCAATTGGTTGAGGGTCATGCCTTGCAGGGGCAGGGCACCGATCTCGGGGAAACTGGCGTAGCCGTCGGTGCCCACGGTGATGTCGCGGCTCATGCCGGTGGCCGGGTGGTTAAGGGTGTTCTTGAGGTTCTGTTCGTTGGTCATCGGGCTGGTGACCTGCACCGACAACTGGTTGCGGTTGGGCTTGAACAGGCTCTTTTGTGTGTAGATGCGCTGGATCTCCTCGCGCGCCTGCTCGCTGGTCAGCCCAGCGATTTTCGCCGAGGCATTGGCGCCGGGCAGGTCGATGGTGCCGTCGGGCAGTACCAGGCGATTGCCGTTGAGCTGGCTGGCGGCGTTGAAGGTCAGCGCCACTTGGTCGCCGGCCTGCACTTGGTAGGCGTTGGAGCCGCTGGTGCCGATATGGAAGATCACTTCCAGCACGTCCTGCGGGCGCAGGGTTTGTTCCACTTGCCCGATATCGGTGGCCTGGGCGTTGGCGGGCGCAGCGGTGAGGATCTGCACCGGGGTGCTGCGGGTTTCGGTATGGCTGGTGCAACCGGCCAGCGGCAGCAACAGCAGGACAAGCAGTCGGGTGTTCATGGCGTCATCCTTCGTGGCGGCTCAGAGGTTGTCGTACAGCCACTTGGGCATGTAGTACTTGCGGCCATTGAAAATGCTGCCGATCAGCTTGGCCCCGGCCTGGGCCAGGCGCTGGGTGGCGGCCTGGGCCACTTCGCTGCGGGTGTCTTCGGCGCGCACCACGAGAATCACGCCGTCCACCAGGGGGCTGATGACCAGGGCGTCGGCCGCCGAGTACACCGCGCCGCCGTCGATCACCACAAAGCGGTACTTGCCGCCCAACTGCTTGAGCAACGGGCGCAGGTGCTCGCTGTGCAAGTGGCTGGCGTCGCGCGGCGAGCGGCCATTGGGCATCACGTCGAAGGGCAGGTTAGGCACTTGGACAATGCAGTCCTGCACCAGGGGCGGTGGTTGGGAATCGAACAGCAAGTCGCGAAAACCGCGCTCGCGGCCCAGGCCCAGTTGCTGGCTGAGGTTGTGGCTATCCTGGCAGGCGTCCAGCAGCAGTACGCGGCCACAGCTCATCTGTGCCAGTTGGCCGGCCAGGGCCAGGGCGCTGGTGCTGGTGCCATCGCCGGTGTTGGCGGCGGTGATGAGCAACAGGCGCAGGTCCGGGTCGAGCAGGGCCGAGGTCAGGTTGGTTTCGCTGGGTTGAGCGAAGGTGGGGCTTTTGCTGGTTGAACCGTCCATCTCAACTTGCTCCTTGGCCGCTGAACACTTTGAAAGGGGTTTTCAACAGGATCTTCATGTCCAGCATCAGGCTCTGTTGGCTGATGTAGCTCAGGTCCAGTTCTACCCGTTGGTCGAAATCAATGTTGCTGCGCCCGCTGATCTGCCATAGGCCAGTGATGCCGGGATAAATACTCAGGCGTACCAAGTGGTTGTCCTGGTAGCGGTAGGCATTGAAGGAGGTGGGGCGCGGGCCCACCAGGCGCATGTCGCCGATGACCACATTGAACAGGTTGGGCAGTTCATCGAGGCTGCTGCGCCGCAGCCAGCGCCCGATCGGGGTCACGCGCGGGTCGCGGTCGATCTTGAAGTCGATGGCCTCGCTGCCGTGCTTGTTCAGGTAGCGCAGCGATTCCTTGAGCTCTTCGGCGTTGGCGACCATGGTGCGCAACTTGTACATGCCGAACATCCGCCCGCGATAACCGGTGCGCTGTTGCACGAAAAACACCGGCCCCGGGCTGCTCCATTTGACCAGGGCGGCCAGGGCCAGGAGCAGGGGCGAGAGCAGCACCAGCAAGGCCACGGCACCGAGGCAGGCGAGCACGCGGTTGGTGCGCGACAGGCTCCAGGGCCGCCCGCCCTCGCGGCCGGTGAGCCAGCCGCGGCCCTGGCGGTGGATGGCGGCGTCCAGGCGCATGCGGTGGGTGGCGTCCAGGCGCTTGTCGCGGCGCAGTTGGGTGGTGGCATGGGATTGTTGGCCTGTCATGGGGTTCTCCACGGCTTATGGGTCGCTGCCGCTGACGAAGCTCCACGGTTTTGTGGTGTCTCAACATCGGGCAAGGGGTAGTAGTCACGAAACCAGGCCACGAAGCGCCCAAGGCCTTCGTCCAGCGCGATCCGTGGGCGAAAACCGCTGGCGCGCTCTAGCGGCGCGGCATCGGCGCAAGTGTCGAGCACATCCCCCGGTTGCAGGGGCAGTAACTCGACGCGGGCTTGGCGGCCCAGGTGTTTTTCCAGCAGTGCCACGTAAGCCTTGAGCGCCACCGGGCGTTGCCCGCCGATGTTGTACAGGCACCAGGGTGCCAGGCTGGTGGCCGGGTCCGGGGCGTCGCCGGCCCATTGCGGGTTGCCCTGGGGCGGCCGATCAAGCAGGCGTACCAGGCTTTCGATGATGTCGTCGATGTAGGTGAAGTCGCGCAGGTGCAGGCCGTGGTTGAACAGTTGCAGCGGGCGGCCCTCGCTGATGGCCCGGGCGAACTGGATCGGCGACATGTCCGGCCGGCCCCAGGGGCCGTACACGGTAAAAAAGCGCAGGCCGGTGCAAGGGATCGCAAACAGGTGGCTGTAGCTGTGGGCCATCAACTCATTGGCTTTTTTGCTGGCGGCGTACATCGACAGTGGGTGGTCGGCGCCCTCGTGCACCGAATAGGGCGTGCGCGTGTTGGCGCCGTACACCGAACTGGACGAGGCGTAGATCAGGTGCCGCACCGGGTACTGGCGGCAGCCTTCGAGGATGTTGAGGAACCCGGTGAGGTTGCTGTCCACATAGGCCCGCGGGTTCTCCAGGGAGTAGCGCACCCCGGCCTGGGCGGCGAGGTGGATGACCGCCTCGGGTTGCTCGCGGGCGAACCACTGGTCGATAGCCACGCCATCGGCCAGATCCAGGCGTTCGAGGGCAAAGTCCCCGGCCTGCTCGCGCACCCAGCGCACCCGCGCTTCCTTGAGCGCCGGGTCGTAGTAGCCGTTGAAGTTGTCCAGGCCCAGCACCTGATGGCCGTCGCGCAACAGGCGCAACACGCAATGGGCGCCGATAAACCCGGCGGCGCCGGTGACCAGGACCTTCACTTCGCGGCCTCTTGCGGGGCCACGTGGCGTAGGCCGATGCCGCGATAGTGCAGCCCGGCGGCCGCGATGTGCTCGGGGTTGTAAAGGTTGCGCCCGTCGATCACCACCCGCGCGCGCAACTTGCTGGCCAACCAGGGGAAGTCCACCACACGAAAGTTCTTCCATTCCGTGCAGATCACCAGGGCGTCGGCGTCTTCCAGGGTGTCGTCGCGGGTGGCGCACAGTTGCAGGTCATCGCGATAGCCGTACAGGCGCCGGCATTCGGCCATGGCCTCGGGGTCAAAGGCACGCACTGTGGCACCCTCGTGCCACAGGGCTTCCATCAAGTAGCGGCTGGGGGCTTCGCGCATGTCGTCGGTGTTGGGCTTGAAGGCCAGGCCCCAGAGCGCGATCGATTTACCGCCCAGGCCTTCGGGAAAGTAGGCGCGCAACTTGCCCAAGAGGATGTTGCGCTGGCTGTCGTTGACGTCGCACACGCTTTGCAGCAGGCGCAGCGGCATGCCGTTGTGGTCGGCGGTGTGCAGCAGGGCACGCAGGTCCTTGGGAAAGCACGAGCCGCCAAAGCCGCAGCCGGGGTAGATGAAGTGGTAACCAATGCGTGGGTCCGAGCCGATGCCTTTGCGCACCGCCTCGATATCTGCCCCCAAGTGTTCGGACAGGTTGGCCAACTCGTTCATGAAACTGATACGGGTGGCCAGCATGGCGTTGGCGGCGTACTTGGTCAGTTCGGCGCTGCGGTTGTCCATCACCATCAGTTTTTCGTGGTTGCGGCACAGCGGTGCGTACAGGTCGGCCAGTTGCGCCTGGGCGATGGGGTCGCTGGTGCCGATGATGATCCGGTCGGGGCGCATGCAGTCGAGCAGGGCGCTGCCTTCCTTGAGGAACTCGGGGTTGGACACCACCCGCACGCACAGCTCTGGCTTGCCTTGGCGTTGCAGTTCGGCGCGGGCGCAGGCCAGTACCTGGTCGGCGGTGCCCACCGGCACGGTGGATTTGATGATGAGGGTACGGTCGGCAGCCATGTGCTGGGCGATTTGACGGGTGACCTCCAGCACATGCCTCAGGTCAGCGGAACCGTCTTCGTCGGGCGGGGTGCCCACCGCGATAAACACCAGGGTGGCATGGGCCACTGCGTCGCTGGCCTGGGTGCTGAACAGCAGGCGGCCGTGCTTGATGTTGTCTTCGAGCATCAGCGACAGGCCGGGTTCGCTGATGGGGGGCACGGCTTGCTGGAGCTGGCGAATCTTCTGGGCGTCGGTGTCCACGCAGAGCACGCGATGGCCGATATCAGCCAAAGCGGCTGCTTGAATCAGGCCCACGTAGCCCGTGCCGAATACGCTGACGTCCATATTCACGCCTCTTAAATAATCAATTTATCTAAATAGAATTAATACCTTGGAGTTGGTATAGATCAGCCTGGAAAAATCGTGTCAATGAAATGACATGTTTTTTATCGGACGATCTTTTTCCCACGCTCTGCCAATGACCATGAATTGCTTTGCGGTCGGGGATTTAGCCCGTTTTTCTGTGAAAGCCTCTCGCCAGATTTACACGACGAACGGCTGTAGGCCTTGATTTGGAAGGGCTGCGCAGCCGTCTGCGTCAGAAATGAGACGGTTCGTTTTTTGACGCTTGTAAAAATGAAACATGAACTTGCTCTTTGCCCAGGTGCTGCTAGTTTTCGAGTCGATTCATCAGAAAAACGGCACGCGAATTGCTATCGCCAAATTATTGACTCTTCGCCCTGCGGTTTTTTGATAAAGGCTATCGAGCCTTCTTTCCGGGGACGCCATGCGCCACAGCCTCAAACCCATCTTGCTTGGCCTGTACCTGCTCACGGGCCTGGGCCAGTACCAGGAACGCCTCGCCGCCCTAGGCTGGGGCTGGCCGCTGCTGGCCTATGGCGTGTTGTTCGCAGCGCTGGTGCTGGCACTGTGGCTCACTGCTGCCATCCCCCCACCTGTGCTGCGCTGGGGCCTGGCCGTGGTGTTGGCGGGGGCGGCGGTATTTTTCGAGGGCTACGCGAGGGTGACAGCCAGTTACCTGACCTACAGCCAGTTTGTCTCGCTGGTGTACTCGGCCGGGTTTATCGGGGAGGCGTTGCAGCAATACGGCGCGGCGCTCATCTGGCCCCTGGGCTCGGGGTTGTTGCTGTTGCTGGGGATTGGTGTGGCGCCGCGCCAGCCTTCGCGGGTGCCCCAGGTGCTGGCGGTGGCGGCGCCCTTCGTGGCCGTGCTGGCGCTGTCGGTGTTGTTGTTCGCCCGGGCGGGGGCTGGGGCCATGGGCCTGCCGGGGTTGTTCACGCCCCTGGTGTACCTGAACCTGCTGGCCTATGAGAGCGCCCAGGCCTCCGTGGGCCCGCGCCAACCGGTGACCCTGGCGCGCCAGGGTGGGGCGGTGGGGCACGATATCGTATTGGTGATCGACGAAAGCGTGTCGGGCAACTACCTGGACATCAACACCCCCGGCGGTGTGCCCAGCCACCTGGGGCAAGCGCCCGCCGGGGTGGCTATCTTCAACTTCGGCTATGGCGCCGCGATTGCCAATTGCAGTGCCGATACCAATGTCACCCTGCGTTTTGGCGGCACCCGCGAGGACTACCTGCGGATCAACGCCACCCAACCGTCGATCTGGCAGTACGCCCGCCAGGCCGGGCTGGCCACGGTGTACATCGACGCCCAGCGCACCGGCGGGCATTTGCAGAACCTGATGACACGCCTGGAGCGTCAGGACATCCAGCGCTTTATCCAGTTCGATGACGTCCCCGTGCGTGACCGCGACATGGCCGTGGCCCGGCAATTGATCGATTTGCTCAACGACGGCCAACCGCAGTTGGTGGTCATCAACAAGGTGGGCGCGCACTTTCCGGTGCACGACAAATACCCCGACGCCTTCATGCGCTACCGGCCGGCGCTGCCGCGCGGGGGCTATGCCGATATCTCCGACACCGGCGCGCGCGACGGCTTCGACGGCCGGCCGGACGACTGGCAGCGCTACCGCAACGCCTACCAGAACACCTTGCTGTGGAACGTCGGCGAGTTCTTTGCCCGAGTATTTGCCCAGGCCGACCTCAGCCGCGCGGTGCTGATCTACACCTCCGACCACGGCCAGGACCTGCACGAACGCGGCAACCCGGGGCTGGACACCCATTGCGGCAGCGACCCGATGCCAGAAGAAGGGCTGGTGCCGCTGGTGGTGATCCAGGGCCGCCAGTTGCAGACCCTCGACTGGCAAGCCGCACTGCCCGGCAACAAGGACCGTTCCAGCCACTACAATATTTTTCCTACGTTGCTGGCGCTAATGGGCTACAACCTGGCGGCCATCCGCCCGCTCTACGGCAAGCCCTTGAGCGAACCCACCGAGGATGCGTTCAGTTTCAATTACCGCTTCAACGCACGCCTGGGCGCTAAACCACTGTTCAAACACATTGATCTGGGCCAGGTCGTCACGCCCCCCGGCCCCGTTGATTTCACACTAAGGCCAAGCGCTTTTGGTGATTAGACAGATTAATGGCCTACTGCTAGCGTTGTCGGAAAGTCCCCACGGGTCATCAACTTAAAAAACAATGCAGGGATGCAGTCAGTTCCTTGCCAAGGTCATAAAGGGAAGGAAATCATGCGCCTTGTCAGTCTGTGTTTGGCAACTTCGTTAGTTGCCGGTTGTGCGTCTGCGCCTGCCAGTAAAGCGCCTTCTTCGTTGATTGAAACGCGAGTGGGGTGGCGGACTCAGTGTGGTGTGAAAACCATTACCAACAACACGGCCTACCAGTCAGTGGTGGGGGCTGCTGTGGTTGCCATTGTGGTGCCGAAGTTGATCTCGGGGGCCATTGATGCCGGGGCCGATTACTTGAAAGCGGCAGGGCAGAGCAAGGCGGTGAGTAGCCAGGCGCGGGTCGACGGCAAGTTTTATGACGTCACCGAAGAGGGGGATTTAAAAAAGAGTGATGGCAGCCGTTGCCTGGAAATTGTCCGCGCCAACTTCGGTGACCCTACCAAAGATACGGTTGCCGAGCATCCATGGGCTGACGGAATCACTAACTTCGCAGGGATAAATAATGTCCAGTTCAGGCTGTCAGCGATTGCGGTGGTAGTGGAAAAACAATACTTAAAGTTGATTCCTACCTACTTCAAAGTTGAGAAATTTCAGGAAAGCTCCTGGTTTAAGAAAACTCGGGATTATTCAATCGCGGTTACCTTTGCCACGCCGGGCAGTGCTGCGCCCTTCAGCGCCTTCGAGTTCAAGTTCGCCGGCGTCAGGGCCGGGGACGAGAAGCAGATCGGCGATATGGTCGGCATGGAGAGCTTGCCCGTCCCCTTGCCCGCGGACATGGCTGACGCGAAGGTCGCCCAAACCCGCCAAGAAGCCCAGGCGGCGCCCTATGTGCTGGCCTACGACATCATCAATAGCCGCTACCGGCACGACCATCCCAAGACGCCCGCGCTGCCGACTCGGCCCCCGATTTACGACACCTCGGTGCAAGCGGCGGCGCAGGCCTATTGCCACCAGTTGCAGCAACACAATCGCAGTGTGCCGCGCAACTTCGCGTTGAACGACGAGCGTTGTACCTATGGCAATGAACCTTCGCGCTTGGCGTTGGAGAAGGGCCTCAAGGACGCCTATATCAGCGATGCGCAAGTGAGTTGGGCCCATTCGGTCTGCCAAATACCGCCCACCCGCAATGCAGAGGGAGAGCTTGAGGCCCAAAAGTGCTCGACACTGCCAACGGTCACTGGCACCACCGGCTACTTCATCACCACCGCCACCCTGGTGGAAACCCGCGAAGGCAGCAAGTTCGCCGCTTACCTGGGCAATGCGCTGGCTGCCTCCAAGGACGAACTCTCGACGCTGGTGCAATCGAAAGTGATCCCCGCGCAGCGGGAAGCGGCCCGGGATGCGGCGGACAAGGCCAAGCGCGAAGGCTATGAGGGCATGCTGCAAGCCGACTACGCCGTGGAGTACGCCCAGGCTGTGCTGATTGAAACCAGTGCCGTACCCGACATTCCAGCTTCGCAGCTGAGCGCGGCCAAGGCCAAGCTGCTGGACAGCAAGATCAAAGCCAACAAGGCCTACCGCGATGCCGGGCGGGCCGCCCCTTACCCGCACCTGGACTGATGCCATGGGCTTTAAAAGAATGAGCGCCCGTTGGGCGCACGCGGGGCTGCTGGCACTCGCGGTGGCGAGCCTGGCCGTGGCGGACACGGCAACCATACAAACGGCCTATGACTTGTTGACCAGGGGCGGCACGCGGGTAGCGCAGGGCAGTAACACCTGGCAGGTGGCGATGCTGCGCAAGGACCAGCCCCGGGCGGCGGGAGCCTTTTGCAGCGCCACCTTGATAAACGACCAATGGGCTCTGACCGCCGCCCATTGCTTTCACAATGGCGAGGGCGACTGTAAACAGAACCTGACTAGGAACGGGTTTTACTTGTTGCTCGGCTCGGTCACCCTCAACGAGCAAACCCCGGCCTATCAGGTTGAAGAGGTGGTGATTCGCCCCGGCTATGACTGCAAGGCCAAGTACTACGACATCGCCCTGGTGAAATTGGCCAAGCCGGTGCCCGGCCTGCATGCCATTGAGCTGCCGGATGCGGCGCAGGAAAAGAGTGTGGTGGCGGCCAAGCCGCAGTTCCACGTGGCCGGCTGGGGGGCCCGCAGTGACTTGGGGCTGGGCTCGCGGGATTTGATCCAAGCCTCGGTGCCTGTGATGGAACACGCCGCCTGCAAGCACTTACGCCCGAATCTGCCGGGTGGGACCTTGTGTGCTGGCGACCAGGGCGGCGGCGACGCCAAGCGCGCCTGTCGCGGTGACAGCGGCGGCCCGTTGTACGTGCTGGGCAAGGACAAGCAGGCGATGCAACTGGGCATCGTCAGTTTTGGCGAGGGCTGCGAGGACACGCCGCTGCCGGGCGTGTACACCCAGGTGTCCGTGCACAAAACGTGGATTCAAGACACGGCCAAACTCGATTGCAGGGTGCTCGATAGCCGTGGCTACGCGCGCTGCTGAGCAGGCTTGTAAATGGTCGGACTGGTGAGTTCAAGAAGGCTCTAGGCCGGGGGTTTCAGCGGGTTCTGCGCTGCCCGGAAAAAACCTTGAAATGAGCGCCCACAGCGCGCTTTTCCTGGATTAGAATCCACCCCGTTCGCCCAGTGTCACGGCTCTTTACCGGTGCATGGATTGCCGAGGCCACTGCACTGGGCGAACTCCCTTCTTATTCCTTCCCGCGTTTCATTCCCGTTCCTGTTACCCCAGCCCCAGCACCTTGAAGCACTGCTCCAGGGAGCGTTGTTGTGTCTGGGCGTAAAGTGCCAATTCGTCGATGGTCGGGCGGCCCAAGGCTTGCTCGAAGGCCTGGCGGTTGGACGCCGAATCGTAGTGCCCCTGGCCGTTGTCCCCTAGGTTGGACTGGAAGATCCCCGCCGCGCTGACCGGCAGGAAATCCTCGTACACCACTGGCTCGAAACCGAGATGGCCGGCGGCGACCAGCGCCTCCAGGCCCGCGTTGGCAGGCAGTTGGCCAGCGGCTTCCTGGCCCTTGGCCGTGACGAAATAGCGGAAATAAGCCAGGCCCTGGTCCCGCAGGCTGGGGTAGTCGTCGGGGAAGTCGGCAAAGTGCTGGGCCAGTAATTGCTCGTAGCGCAGGGCGTTGCTTTCGTTGGGGAACGCTTGCAGGGCGTCGCGGGCGCTATCGAGCAAGCGGTCGTAGAGGGCGCGGCCAGCCGGGGTCAGGGCCGCGCCGCGTTGTTCGATCTCGCCGAAACGGGCGCCGTGGCTGCCCTGGCTGGCGTCTTGGCCGGCAAAAGCGATGGCTTCGTCCAGGGCCTTGAAACTGGTTTGGCGCAACAGGATCGGGCAGTGGCGGCGCGGTGGGCCTTCGATCACGGCTTTGGGGGTGATGCCGTGGGCGGGCATCTGCGCCTGCACGGCGTCGATGTCCAGGGTGCGCGGGGTCAGGTGGTTGATGTGGGGGCCGGGGAAGGCCACCACGTCGGCCACCAGGCGATGTTGCTGGCTCAGTTGCTGGTACTGCGCGGCGCTGACCGTGGCGCGCGAATGCCAGCGGAAGGTTTCCAGGGCCTGGGCGACGAATGCATTGGCGTCGCGCTCGTCGAGGCCGCCCTCGGTGTGGGCCTTGTCGATCAGGGCCAGGGCGGCGGGGGTGAAGATCTCGCGTCGGGCCAGGGTGGCGCGGGCGAATTCGCGCAGCGGCGGGTTGTCGATCAACTCCAGGCGCAGCAGCGAGGTGAACACCCGGAACGGGCTGACCTGCAACGCCGCCTCGTGCACGGCGCGGAACGCGGTGGAATGCACCGGCACCCCGGCAGGCGTGAGGTCGTAGTAGCCCACCGGCTCCATGCCCATTACCGCAAAGAGGCGGGCGAGGGTGGCCAGTTCCGCCTCGGTGCCGACGCGGATGGCGCCGTGGCGTTCCAGGTCCAGGCGTTCGATTTCGCCGGTCATGCGCAGTTGCTCGGCCACCTGGCGGTCGTTGGCCAGCATCCGGGCGTTGGTCTGCGCGACCAGTTCCATCAGCACGCCGTACAGTGGCACTTCGTGGCGGTACATGTCGGACATGGCCCGGGAAAAACGCTGGCGGATCAGGTCGGGGCTGACAAAACGCGGGTGGCTCATGGCGGTAGGTTCCAGGCAACAGGGCGATGGCGCGATTCTGTTGGGCAAGCGGGGGGCTGGCAAACGAAGTTTCTTCCCGACTTCATTCTTTGCCGGACTGCTGTAGGTGCCTGGATCGCGGTCTGCCGGTCGGTGATAGCTATTTGACGTTGCCCTGATAGACTCCCCTCACGCTGTTTACCTGTCACAGGAGTTTGGCCCCCGATGCCTCACACCGGCGACAAGGGACGTTCACTGGCAAGGAGGCTTTACAGCTCACGTACCCTGGGCCTGGCCCTGGGGTTTATTTGCGTGGGCGCGGCGATGTATCCGCTGCACCCGCCGGCCTGGGTCTGGGCCTTGATGCTGTTCAACGGCTTTGCCTGGGCGCCGTTGGCGTACCTGTGCTCGCGCCTGGCCAAGGCGCCCTACGACAGCGAGCGGCGTAACCTGCTGATCGACTCCTACATGGCCGGGTTCTGGGTCGGCGCCATGCATTTCAATCCGCTGCCCAGTGTCACCTCGCTGTCGATGATGGCGATGAACAACGTCGCCATCGGCGGGGTTCGCTTTCTGCTGGCCGGGTTCATGGCCCAGGGCCTTGGCGTGGCGACTTCCCTGATGATTTTCGCCCCGTTGTTCATCCCCCATACCACGCCTGTGCAGTTGTATGCCAGCCTGCCGTTGTTGAGCCTTTACCCGCTGGCGCTGGGCTGGATCTGCTATCGCCAGGCCGCCACCCTGGGCCGGCACAAACGCGAGCTGCTGGCCCTGAGCCGCACCGACAGCCTTACCGGCCTGCTCAACCACGGGGCGTGGAAGGATCAACTGGACCTGGAGTTCCAACGCTGCCGCCAGCAATCACGCAGCGGGGCAATTGCCTTGATCGATATCGACCACTTCAAGACCATCAACGACACCTATGGCCATGTCGCCGGCGACATCGTGCTGCGCCAGTTGAGCCGCATCCTCACGCAGAACCTGCGCGCCAGCGACATGGCCGGGCGCTATGGCGGTGACGAGTTTTGCGTGATCTTGCCGGATGTGCCCCTGCACAGCGCCGCCCAGGTGATGGAGGCCCTGCGCGAGCGCTTTGCCTGCCTGGGCTATGCCCAGAGCCCGAGCCTGAAAGTCAGCCTGAGCATCGGCCTGGCCGCCTACGACCCGGCCCACAGCGACGCCACCCTGTGGCTCAGCCACGCCGACCAGGCCTTGTATGCCGCCAAGACCACGGGGCGTAATCGGGTGATTTGTGGAGTAGCGGCGTCGGTGGGCTGAAGCACCTTGTGGGAGCAACTGTCTTACCCTTACCCCTGGTCACCGCCACTGCGTGCCACCCTCGCGAGCAGGCTCGCTCATACAGAGGAAAATCACAGTTCAACTGTGGGAGCGGGCCCGCCCGCGATGAGGTCGGTACAGCCGATGCCCCTCTAGCGCTTGCAATGCCGCCATCGCGGGCGGGCCCGCTCCCACAAAAGCCCGGCAACGCGGCCCACAGAGGTCGCTCTTTACGCTGTGAAACCCCTACCGCTTGCCCGCCATGGCCTTGAACCGCTTGGCCAGGTCCAGGGCCACGGCGCCGCTGGCCGGGGTGGGCACGAGGTGGGCGAAGGGGATGTCGATCAGGCGGTTTTCCCGCACGGCGCGCAGGCGTGAGAGCAGCGGGTCGGTCTGGAGCAGGTGGCGCTTGCGGCTGGCCGGGGACCACACGGCGTCGGCCAGCAGGATCACGTCGGGGTCGTTCATCAACAGCACTTCATTGCTCACGTTCAGGCGCGGGATGTCGACGTCGGCGAAGCTGTTACGCCCGCCCGCGGCGGCCAGCAGGGCGGTGATAAACCCCCGTGTGCCGACGCTGTGCAGGCCATTGACCTCGCTGTCGAGGTAGAACACCGACAGCACTCGGCTTTCGTCATGCAGCGCGCGGGCGCCGGCCAGGTCGGCATCCAGGCGGGCGATCAACTGCTTAGCGCGCTCGGGCTGGCGCACCAGCGCGCCGAGGGTGCGCAGGTCGTTGCGGATATGCCCGAAAAAATCCAGGGAGCGGCCGTCGCAGGCCGATTCCATCAAGTAGCTGGCGATGCCGTTGGCGCCCAGGGTGGCGCGCGAGGTCAGGTTGTTGTCGAACGCCGAAGCAAAGCCGCCCACCACCAGGTCGGCATGCTGGCTATAGAGCACTTCGGCTGAAGGGTAGAGCCGGGAAATCACCGGGATGGCGCGATAGGCGCCGTGTTCAATGGCTGCGCCGTCGTCGTCGATATAGGCCACGCCGGCCAGCAAGTCGCCGGCGCCGAGGCTGAGCAGGGTGTCGGCGCTGTGCTGGTTGAGGGCCACGATGCGCTGCGGCGGCTGCGCCACGGCCCAGGTTTGGCCGCAGTTGCCATAGGTTTGGCCAAAGGCTGGGGCGGCCAGGCACAGCCACGTAGCGGCAACGAAGAATCTACGCATCGGGCACGCCTCCTGGGGGCGGATGGATCAGCAGGGCCGCAACCGGCCTATTGCCCAGCAGGTGTTCGTCCACCAGGCGCCGGGTGTCGTCGTCGGTGGCGATGCGGTACCAGCAGGCATCGGGGTAAACCGTCAGCAGTGGCCCACGGTTGCATGGGAACTGGCAAGCGGTGCGGGTCAGCAGCACGCCGCCCGGGGTTTCTACCAGGTGATGGTCGAGCAAATGGCGGCGCAGGGTTTTCCACCGCGCCAGGGCGCCCCGGCGCACGCAACGCGGGCCGGTGCACAAAAACAGGTGGCGGGCGTGGGCCGGCGGGTGTTCCCAGCCTGGGTCGGCGGCCACCGGGGCCACCCGCTCGCAGGGCAAGTGGCGCTCGCTGCGCGCCACCTCGGCGCACACCGCGTCGGCCTCCAGGCCCCGGCGGCCGAGGGCCGAGGCGGTGACCCAGAGCCTTGGCGCCTGCGGGTGGGCGGCCGCGCGGCGCGCCAGCTCATCGCGCAACCAGTCCAGGTAGGCGCTGTCGGACGCGGGCTCCAGGTCCACCACCAGCACCTGCTCGCCGAGGTGCTGGCGCGGTGCTTGGAGGGCCTGCCAGAGCCCGTCGAAGCTGTGCAGGGTGTCGATGATCCGCTCGTTCGGCGCCGCGCCGCGCAAGGTGCGCAACGCGGCGGCAAAGGCCTGGCCTTGCGAGCCGTCACGCAGGCCCGGGCCGACGAACAGCACCTGTTGGTATGGGCTTGGGGTGTTCATCAGAAGCGGTACGTGTAGCGCACTTCGCTGGTGAACGGGCGCCCCAGGTTGTCCACCGAGCTGGCGCGGCTGGTGACGTAGTCGCGGTCGAGCAGGTTTTCCACCAGCAGGCTGATGCGGTGCTGGCGGGCGTTGTCGAGGTAGCGGTAGGCGTCGGCGTCCACTACCGCGTAGTGGCCGTATTCCACCTCCTTGGCGCCCACCACGCTGCGGATGTAGCGCACCGCGCCGGCCACGCCCCACAGGCGATTGTCGGCGTCGAAGGCCAGGCGCGAGCGGGCGAAGAAGCTGGGGATGTTGGTCAGGGTGACGCCGTGGTTGCCTTCCACCAGGTTGCGGGTCATGTCCGCCGACAGGCTCCAGCGCTCGTCCAGCTGCCATTTGCCGTCCAGTTCGACGCCGCGCACCCGCACCTCGCCCTGGCTGTTGGTCCAGTGGATGTCGTCCAGAGCAATCAGGTCGGTGATCTTGCGCCTAAACCCAGTGACGCTGGCACTGAAGTCGCGGTTCAGCAGTTCGCCCTTGTAGTCCAGCCCCAGCTCGGCGTTGCGGCTTTTTTCGGGCTTGAGGTTGCGGTTGCCGATTTCATCGTCTTCGCGGGCGAACAACTGTTCGGCGTTGGGCAGCTTGTAGGCGCTGCCGTACTGGCCGCGCAGCTGCCAGTTGGGGTTGAGGTCATAGAGCGAGGTGAGCATGCCCACGGTGGCGCTATCGCCGCCGCTCATGGCTTCGTGGCGGATGCCGAGGCTGGGGTGCCAGTCGGGCAGGGCGGCGATCACCGGGCGCAATTGGGTGTAGAGGGCGTGGGCCTGGGCCTGGTTGTCGTCGATGATGAGCACATCGTCCTGGCCCTTGAACCACTGGTTGTCGGCGCCGAACACCAGCACGTGGCCGCCGTCCAGTTCGGCCTTGCCTTCGGCCTGCACGCCCCAGTCGGTGAAGCCCCAGTAATCCTTGTCGTTGACCACCGTGGTGGCGCCGCCCGGGGCGTTGTTGATGCGGGTGTAGCGGGTGTCCCAGTCGTTGACGTGGCCTTTGACGAAATAGCTCAGGCGTTCGCTGAGGCTGTGCTCGAAGGTGGCCGTGGCGATTTGCTGCACGCGGTCGTTGGTGGTTTTGCGGTTGTTGGCGGGCCGGGCGAAGTCCAGGTTGGCGTCGGAGTATTGGTAGAACAGCTCCAGGCGCGCATCGTCGCCCAACGCCTGGATGGCCTTGGCACCGAAGGTGGTGACCTCGTAGGAACGCTTTTTGTCCGTGGTGTTGGCGCTGTAGTCGCGGTTACGAAACGGTTGGTAGCCGTCGGAGACGTTGTGGCTGACGTAGGCCAAAAGGCCCAGGTCGCCCCAGCCGTTGCTGACGATGCGCTCGGCGCGGGCGTCGCCTGTTTTGCCCATGAAGCTGTCCAGGCCCAGGTTGACCTCGCCGCCGATGTCGCGGCTTTGCGGGCTGCGGGTGACGATATTGATGACGCCGGCCACGGCCTGGGTGCCGAACAGCAGGCTCTGGCCGCCCTTGAGCACTTCGATGCGCTCGATGGCGTTGGCAGGCAGGGTGTCGATGTAAATGCCGCCATACAGGCGATTGTTCAGGCGCACGCCGTCGAGCAGGATCAGGGTGTCGTCGTTGCGCCCGCCCAGCAGGGAATAGGTGCCGTAGTCGAACGGGCCGTTTTTCGGCGCCACGTATAGGCCCGGTACGTACATCTGCAGGACGCGGGAGATGTCGCTGCTGGGGCCGGCGCGCTCGATCTGCTCGCGGCTGACGATCTCCACTTTGCTGCCGTACTTGGCCATCTCGGCGACGGTGGTGGATTCCACGGACGGAGCGCTGACGGTTTGTTGTTCGAGGGTCAGGGCGCTGTCATCGGCCAGCAGGGCCGGGCTCAGGAGGGCGCCGCACAGGGCCGCGCAGGCATGCAAGGGCGCAGGACACAGGGCCCGGGCACGCAAGGTTTGGAGTTGATTCATTTTTTGGTCTTCTCGAAAAAGTTTCTTTCGCAGAAGCACGCAGGAGAAAGTACCGGGCACACGCCGATACCGGCCCATGCCCGCCCACCGCAGGTTTTTGCCAAACAAACATTCCAGGCCGGTCTCCGGGCTTGCGAGGCTGGAGGGGTTCGCCTTCCCATGCCGTGAGGCACAGTGGCTGATTGAACCCATCACTCGCTTACCGTTGCGGGGGCAGCACCGGACTAGCCCTGGGAGGGCGCACCGGTTTCCCGTTTCACCTCATGCACGGCGGCAGGAGGCACCTGAAACAGGGCGGCATCTGAACACTGGCATGACCGTTCGTCAACCTTGGCGGGTGTTTTGGGGAGACTGGTGTAGCAAACGGGCTCGCCCGCGCTCGGTCGCGTAGCGGCCGTAAAAATTGGCCCGGTGCCACACCACCGAGGGGCGCTGCGCACCCCAGCGCGGGCGAGCCCGCTTGCTACCGCGAGGGTTACGCGGCGACAGCTTGCATGTGGCGCAGGGCCATGGGCACGGCGCGTACCGATTGGCCGGGTTGCAGTTGCAGGCGTTTGGCGGTGAGGCGGTCGATCAGCAACTGATTGCCCACCAGGCGCGCCTTGGCGGCGGTGATACGGCAGTTTTCCAGGCGCCGGTTGTGGATCAGCCAGGTCGGGGCTTCGTCGTCCGGGGTGCCGATGCTCAAGGTCAAGGACTGGCTGTCGCGCACGGCACGGATGTTGCCCACCGCCGCTTCGATCAGCGGGCCGCCATCGAAAATATCGATGTAATTGTGGTAGCTGAAACCCTCGGCCTGGAGGATCTGCGCCGCGTGCCGGGTGTTGGGGTGCATTTGGCCGATCACCGCTTGCGCCTCTTCGGTGAGCAGGCAGGTGTACAGCGGCTGGCGCGGCATCAGTTCGGCGATGGAGGCCTTGTTGCCCATCACCGAGAGGTGGTCGGCGTGGAAGAAGTCGCGCTTGAAGAAGTGCCGGCCCAGGCTGTCCCAGAACGGCGAGCAGCCTTCTTCATCGGTGCAGCCGCGCAACCCGGCGATGAGTTTTTCGCCGAACAACTCGGGGAACTCAGCCACGAACAGCAGCCGCGCCGTGGACAGCAAGCGGCCATTGCCGACGCTGCGCAGGTCCGGGCGCAGAAACAGCGAGCAGAGCTGGGATTGGCCGGTCATTTCGTTGTTCAGGAACAGGGTCGGAATGTGCCGCTCGATGCCCAGTACCGGCGCCGAGTTCACCGTCAGGCCAACCCGGTAGTTGTACCAAGGCTCGCGCTCGCCCACCGCGCCAGCCAGGGCGCTGACGCCGAGCAGGCGTTGGTCGTCGTCTTCGAGCACGAACAGGTAGTCGGCATCGGCGCGCTCGACCTGTTGGGCGAAGGTGCGTTGCGACCAGCGCACCCGATGGGCCATGCGCTCTTCACTGATGGGCAGGCTGGTCAGCGCGGGGTCTACATGCCGGGCCAGGTCCTGCAACGCGGGCAGGTCAGTGATATTCACCGGGCGGACGATCATGGTGCAGCTCCTTGGGCGCGCCTATCCAGGCGTAGTTCTTGGGCTCGGGGCAAGGTCACAGGGCGATCAACCGCACAGTGCGGCCCTCGTCCAGGCGCAAGGCTTCGAGCATGTCATCACTTAGGCCGACCTTCCCCTCCAGGGGTTCCTCCAGTTCGGCGACGATGGCGCGGTAATCGCGCAGTTTGTCGTTACTTAGCAGGTAGCGGCCCAATTCGCCGCTGGGGGCCCGGCGCACTGTGGTCAGAAGCTGGCTGCGGGCGATGGAGCGGATGTTAGCGGTGCGCGCATAAAGCGTTGGGCCACCGTCGAAGATGTCCACGTAGCTGTGGGGTTCGAAGCCTTCGCGCAGCAGCATGTCCATGGCGTCGCGGCCATCCGGGTGGGGTTTGCCGATACAGTCCTGGGCCGCTTGCGGCAGCATGGGGATGTAGATCGGGTGATGGGGCATCAACAGGGTGATGGCTTCGCGGCTTTGCAGGCCACTGAGGCGCTCGGCCTCGGCGTAGGGCAGGTCGGTGAAGTGCTTGCCCAGGGCATCCCAGAAGGGCGAACTCATGTCTTCGCTGTAGTAGCCGACGATCTCGGTGATGGCGGCCTCGGCAAAACGCCGCGGGTGGGCGGCCATGAACAGCAGGCGTGCGCGCGACCCCAGCTCGGCGTAAGGCCCGCGCACCAGGGCGTCGTCGACGTGGAAACCGCGCAGCAAAGTGTGCCCGTTGAGGTCCTGGCACAGCGACAGCGCCGGCACTGCGTGCTGGATGTTCAGCTCCCGCGAGGTGCTGATGAAGGTGCGATTGCGCAGGCTGTAGAACGGCTCTTTGAAGCCGATGGTGGCGATGATCTCGGCGCAGCCGTGCAGGCGCTGGCTAAAGCTGTCCTGCAGGACGAAGAAGTAGCTCTCGTCGGCGCGCTCGTCCACGTCCTTGGCGAAGGACCGCAGGGAGCCATCGATTTTGGCCTGCAACAGCGAGGTGTCATCCGGTAGGGATGTGACGCCCAGCAGACTTTCGCGGGCCAGTTGCTGCAAATGGGGCAGGTCGGTTGACTCGACTGGGCGTAACACCAGCATGGATGCACTCCTGTATCAATGGGCTCCTACGCGCCAGCTTTGGCGGGATGAGCCTGACTATCACTGTCTTTTCCACGGGTTTGACCCCGGTCACGGCCAATGGGCGGGGTGCCGGTGCTTATTGTGCGCTCTGCCTGGCGCTCGATGGTATTGCAATGCTATGCCAGGTCATAGCGTCGGTGCGCTTGTCGGCGATCAAGGTTTACAACAGCGGCGCCAGATACTCCGTCCAGCGCTGCACGGCTTGCGGGGTGTGCAGCAGGTCGTTGCGCACCTCGATCAATACAGCATCGATCCCCCGGGCATCGCCGTGCACGGGCACGGTCATATCCGACAGGGGGTCGATTTCATAAGGTTGGTTACCGGCCGCGTTCAGGCCGTGGCGTTGCAGGCCTTCGACCACGCGTTGGGCGTAGGCCTGTGCCCGAGCATAGAGCACCCCGGCTTGCAGTGTGCGCGGTTGGCCGAAATAGATCGGCGTAAAGCTATGGATGCCGACGACGCGCACTTCGCGCCCCGCAACGGTGCGTGCTTCGATCAGTTCCCCCAGGCGGGTGTGGAAGGGTTTGAACAGGCACTGGCGGCGGTAGTCGCGGGCGGCCTCGTTCAGGCCCTGGTTGCCGGGGATATCGTAGATCTCGCTACGCACCGGGATGCTGTCGGCGGCGTGGCGTGGGCGGTTGAGGTCGATCAGCAGGCGCGAATAGTTGGCGCTAAGCAAGGTCGCGCCCAGGGCCTGGGACAAGCCGCGAGCCAGCTCCAGGGCGCCGATGTCCCAGGCGATATGCTCGGCGGCCGCCTGCGGGCTCAGGCCCAGGTCATTGAGGGCCGGCGGAATGTAGCGGCTGGCGTGTTCGCACACGAGGATCAGCGGGTGGCTCGAGTCTTCGTGGTGCAAAGTATATGGGGGCTGCTCGTAGAGCCCGGTTTCGGCAGTGGGCAAGGTCATCTTTCCTCCAGCAGGTGGACGCCGAACTCGTTGCGCAAGGCATCCACGCTATCGAGTCGCTCCGCCAGGTCTGGGCTGCGGCGGGTCATGCAGGCGATCAGCGCCTCGACCTGAGCCATGGCCGGCAGCAGGGTGTCGAATGCCGCGCCCGAGGCCACCGGCGCGCTGATTATCAGGTCGGCCAATTCGCGCAACGGCGAGGCGTAGATATCAGTGAACAGCACCACCCGCGCATGCCGGGCCTTGGCCGCCGTGGCCACGCGCAGGGCACGGGCCTCGTAGCGGCGGTAGTCGAAGATCACCACGGTGTCGTGGTGCTGCACCTGGAGCATGGCGTCGGCCAGCCGAGCGCAGTCTTCCAGGGCTTGGCAGCCGGGGCGGAACAGGCGCAGGTGGCTGAGCAGGTATTGGGCCAGGTGATGGCTGAAACGGCCGCCATAGCAATGCACCAGGTGGCGGTTGTCGAGCAGCCATTGCACGAGGATGCGCACGTCTTCGGCCTGGGTCAGGGCCTGGGTTTCCTGAAGGGCGCGTTGGCAGTCGTGCAAATACTGGCCCCAGGTATCGTCCTGATGGACCTGGGCATGTTGTTGCAAAAGGGCGCTGGGGGAGCGCAGGCGCTGGTCCATGTCGCTGAGCAGGGCTTCCTGGAATTCGGCGTAGCCAGGGAAGCCGAGTTTCTTGACCAAGCGCACGATGCTGGGGTCGCTGACTCCGGCCCGCTCGGCGAGGCGGGACATGGCGCCCAAGCCGTTGCGCGGGTACTGATCGAGCAGCGCACGCACGACTTTGCGTTCCGAGGGGGTCAAATCCAAGGCAGCGCTGGTTATCAAGTCTCTGAGGGGGGGCATCCTGGCTCCGGCACGGGCAGTGTCGTTTTTGTTTCATAGTCCGTTAAAACAGTATTTGTGTAATCAACACTACATGTCTAGTGAATTTTTGCTGCCGTGGATACCCCTTCAAAATACGCAGAATTGCCTTACAGCAAGGCTTGCGCAGCGCGTGCCGGCCATGGGCCTAGCGTTAGGCCGCAAAAGCACCAATAGGGGAAGAACCCGAGAAAATGCCCACGACAAATGCTACAAAGCCCCACATTCCGAAGCGTTCGATTCCCCCATGGAGGCCCTCCGTGTTAGCCACCCGCTTGACCCTGGTCTGCCATGGCCGCACCGCAGCACAGAAATTCGCGCGTTTTGCCTTGGACGAACCGCTGCTGGAGCCAGGCGCAGTTGTCATGCTGCCCCCGCCCTGGCAACTGCTCAGCGCCCCTGAACTGCGGGCCCGGCAGACCGCCGCACAGTTTGGCTGTGCGCCAACCCTAGAGCCGGCACTGCGCGACTGCGATATGGGGCGCTGGGCCGGGTTACCGATCAAACAGCTGCAACGCGACGAGGCCCCAGCCCTGGAGTGCTGGTTGAGTGACAGCAGCAGCGCGGCCCATGGTGGCGAGTCGATAGCGATGTTATGCCACCGGGTCGGCACCTGGATGGACAGCCTCACCGCCCGCCCCGGCCATTGGCTGGCGGTGAGCCACCCGCAGGTGGTGCGCGCGGCCCTGGTGCATGCCCTGCAAGGCCCGCCGGGGGCGTTCACGCTGATCGATGTCGAGCCCTTGGCGCGCATCCATTTGCAATTCAATGGCCGCTGGCGCCTGCGCTTGCCGGCCCCTGGCGAGGAGTGAAGGCACCACATGAAAACAATCCTGATTATCGGCATCGGCGCCGGCGACCCCGAGTACATCACGATGCAAGCGGTCAATGCGCTGAACCGGGTCGATGGCTTTTTCATCCTGGACAAGGGGCCAGCCAAGGAAAAACTCACCGACCTGCGCCACGAAATCTGCCAGCGCTACATCAGTGCTGGGCGCGCTTACCGCTTCATCGAAGCCCACTGCCCCGAGCGCGTGCGCGGCGGTGTGGACTACAGCGCCAGCGTGGCGGACCTCAACCGCGACAAGCAAAACACCTTCGAGCGCCTGATCGACGAAGCGCTGGCCGACGGCGAAACCGGCGCTTTCCTGGCCTGGGGCGACCCGGCGTTGTACGACAGCACCATCCGCATCCTGCGTGCGATCCTCGCCGAGGGCCGCTGCCACTTCGAGTTCGAGGTAATTCCCGGTATCACCAGCGTGCAGGCCCTGGCGGCGCGGCACAAAGTACCCCTCAACCGCATCGGCCGCAGTGTCGAGATCACCACCGGCCGGCGCCTGGCGGCGGGGCAGGTGAGCGACGCCGACAGTCTGGTGGTGATGCTCGACGCCGAGGACGCCTATCAGCAGGTTGCCAACCGCGACCGCTACATCTATTGGGGCGCCTACCTGGGCACGGCCGAGGAAATCCTCATCGCCGGGCCGCTCAAAGAGGTCGCCGACGACATCCAGCGCACCCGCCAGGCCGCACGCCAGGCCAACGGCTGGATCATGGACACTTACCTGCTGCGCGACCCCGACTGACCCGCGCCATGCTAGATTCCCCGCCCCTGCCATCCGAAAAGGACTTCCCATGACCCGCGCCATCACCCTGATTACCGAGAATTTTTCCGACTGGGAAACCGCCCTGATTAACTCTACGGCCCGTTGCTATTTCGGTATCGAAACCTTGTACGCCGCACCCGGTGGCGCACCGCTGACCTCCAGCGGCGGTCTGTCGGTTACACCGCAGTTGGCGATCGAAGACATTCGCCTCGAGGAGGTGGACCTATTGATAGTTTGTGGCGGCACGATCTGGCAGACCGAACAGGCCCCCGACGTCAGCGCCCTGGTGTGCGAAGCCCATGAACGCGGCCTGATCGTGGCCGGCATCTGCGACGGTACCCGGGTGTTGGCCCAGGCCGGGGTGCTGGACCATGTGGGCCACACCTCCAACTCGGCGGCTAACTTGGTGCAGACCGGCTATGCCGGCGCCGCGCACTACCAGGACGTGCCTTATGCAGTGGCCGATGGTCGTGTGGTCACGGCGCCGGGTTCGGCACCGGTGAGCTTCATGGCGCAGATCGTCGGCCTGCTCGGCTTGGCTGGCCCGGACCTGGACACCTACCTGGCGCTCCACGCGGCGGAACACAGCAAGCCGCGGTAGGCCTCGAAGCAGGCAATAAAACAGTGATTTTTTATAACGGGGCTGCGGCAACTGAACAACGTGCTGCGAAACAGCCTCTTTAGGTGGCCGGGTGCTTAGACGCGATGCTCGCTGAGGCGGGCAAAGGCGATACGGCGTTGGCCGAGCGCTTCAATGGTGCCATCGAGCACATCCGCACCCATGGCAAGTACCAGCAGGTGTAGGCCAAATACTTCAACCTTGACGTTTACGGTCACAGATCCCGGCCCCGCCAAAGCGGCCTGCGTGCAAGCGCTGAACGTTTTTCATGGGGCCTGGCAAGGAGCCAGCCATGTACCTGTTTGAAACCCCTAGGCTGCTGGGGCGGCAACTGACCCGCGAAGACCTGCCGGCCCTGGGCACAATGCTCAGCGACCCCGAGGTGATGCGCTTTTCCGTGGGAGGGGTGTGCGATGAGCACGCCACGCGCCGCTTCTTCAATGCTTGCCTGGACTGCTACGCCGCCCACGGCATGGGGCCTTGGGCCTTGGTGGACAAGGCTTCCAAGGCGTTCGTGGGGTTCTGTGGAGTATCCCCGGAGCAGGTTGGCGATGTGCAGGAGCTCAACCTCGGTTATCGATTGGCCCGACGCTTCTGGAACCAGGGTTTGGCCACCGAAGCCGTGAAGGGTGTGCTGGCGCATGTGTTCAGCCGCCGGCAATTGGCCTCGGTGGTGGTGATTATCGAACCGGCCCACAGTGCCTCGCTGAAGGTCGCGCAAAAGGCCGGGTTCAAGGATTTTCAGGTGCTGGACTTCCATGACCGGCCGGTGCGCTTGTACCGCATGAACCGCAGTGAGGCGAACCTGGCTGATCTGACGTAATGAGCGTTTTGCGTGGGTGCCAGCAGGTACAGGCTGGCGCCCTGGGCCGCAGTTATTTAACGGCTGTGATCCACTTGACCAGTTCGCGGTGCTTGGCCAAGGCGTCCTCGCGGGAAATTACCTGAACCACCAGGGTGCGGTTGCCCGATCCCGCCAGCAGGGTGGTGCTTAGGGTCTTGCCGCCGCCCTGGGTGGCGTGGCTGTCGATCTGGCGCACGCCGAGGCCGCCCAGGGTCAGGGTTTTCTGGTCCTGCTGGGTGAAGTCGGGCAGCGCCTTGCGTTGTTGGTCGAGGAAGTTACTGGCGGCGCTGTCGAGAAAGGTTTTGTCGTTGTCCTTGATGGTCACGCCGTCGGTGCGCAGGTTCTCGGCCACCAGCACCACGCTTTGGGTCTGCGGGTTGGCGTACATCGTGCCCGTCGCCCCGGCCGTGCCGCTGGCGGCTTCGCCCGCAGGCAGGGGGCTGGATTCAAAGCCCGGCGGCAGCTTGAGGGTGAACTTGCCCCCTAGTAGTTGGACCTGCTGCGCAGCCGCAATGGGCTGTGTAACGTGAGGCGCGGGGGCCGCGTGCACGCCGAGACTGGCGCTGGCCGCTAATAGCAAAACAATGGCTTTTTTGCCGAGCAAGAACATGGGGGGTCTCCGAGAGAGTCGCAAGGGCGGCATCATCCCACGGCTCTTGCGACAGGCTCCAGCCCGATGTTCAAGAGGCCGTGTCGCGCCGTGTTGCGATGACTGCCCCGCTAATAATCAGCAGTGCCGGCACGATCAGAATCGCGCTGGCCTGGCTTTGGCCGACGGCGATCAGCAGCAGGGTGGAGACCAGCGGCGCCAGGTAGGACAAGGCGCCGAGCATCGCCAGGCTGCCGTGCTTGGTGGCGTGGTCCCAGGCGAAAAACGCCAGCCCCACCGGCCCCAAACCGAGGCCCACGATAGCCGCCCACTGGCTCGGGGCCGGTTGCACGGTGGTTTCCCAGGCCAGGTGACACACCAACCCCGCCACGGCCACCAGGCCGCAGATCGCGCCGATGAAACTGCTGTGCACCGTGCTGAAACGCCGGTTGATAACCGAATAGCTCGACCACACCAAGGCGCAGCCCAGGGCTGCCGCGTAGCCGGCAATGGGTGCGGCCCCGGCGGCGTCATGGCTGCGCAGTTGCATGATGAACGCGGTGCCCGCCAGGCCCAGCAGCGCCCCCAGCAATTGCCCGGGCTTGAGCCGCTCGCCGCTGCTCAGCGCCGCCAGCAGCACGATCAGCAGGGGCCAGAGGTAGGCGATCAGGCTGGCTTCGGCGGCGGGGGCCGCTTTCAGGGCGAAAAAATACAGCGCATGGTAGGCGAAAATCCCTACGAACCCGGTTACCCACACGGCCCATGGCTGGCGCCATGCCCGAAACCCCGCGCGCCCGCGCCAGCCCAGCACGCCCAGGCTGGCGACGAACGCCACGGCAAAGCTTGAGGCCAGCAACTGGAAGGGCGGGATGCCGGCGGTCAGGGTGGTCAGCAGGGCCAGGCACGACCAGAGGAACACCGCGATCACGCCAATGGCGGTGGCGCTATGCGGATTGGGCGGGGTGTGCCGTGCGGTCATGGTGCGTGCCTGAAGGTCGGAAGTTGCCGGGCAGCATAGCGCCCGGACCTGGGGCGATCTTGCGCCAGGCTGCACGCGGTTTGTTCAGGGCTGCCAAATCAGCCCCTGCGCAGTGCGCCGGGGGTCAGTTGGCGGTTTTTTTTCAGGGCGTGGGTCAGGGCGCTTTGGTCGGCGTAACCGACCTGCTGGGCGATATCGCTGATGCTCACGCGGGTGTCGCGCAGCAGGTCTGCCGCGCGGTCCAGGCGCAACCGGGTGAGGTAGGTGAACGGCGTGCAGCCCAGGTGCTCGCGCAGCAAGAGGTACAACTTGCGCTCACTGGTGCCGCAAGCGTGGGCGATACACCGCGCCGTGAGGTCGCGGGCCAGGTGCCGGGCCATGAATTCCTGCACGCGGGCCAATAGCTGGGCGGCTTGGCCGGGGTGTGGGTCAGGGAGGCCAGCAGCAAGGTGCTCCAGGACGCCGCCAGCGCGGGCGAGGCGAGCATCAGCGGCGCGCTGCGGCTGGCGTAATCCAGCAAATGGCGGATATCCGGCGCCACGGCGAAGAAGCGCTGTTCGCTCAACGGCCCGGCCACGGTTTGGGCCAGGGGCACGTCCAGCACCAGGAAGCTGTTGTTGCTTTGGGCCATGAAGGCGTGGCGCGCTCCGGCGGGAATCACTACGCCCTGGCGCCAGTCGACCTGGCCGGCGCGGCCGTCGAGTTCGATCTGCATCGCGCCCGATTGGGGCAGTACGATCTGGTGGAAGTGGTGGTCATGCAACTCGACCTGGCCCGAATAGGAGCGCAAGGCAAGGGAAACTGTGGGGGTGTTGTGCATTGCCGCACTCCTGGGGCCGATGCTGGCCATCATGCCCCAAGACCGCCGGCGAGTGTGTGTAGGTAGCAAGCGTGCTCGCCCGCTTGCTACCTACACGCTGCGGCGGGTCAGCTGGATAGGCGCCACGTAACGTCTTCGATGCCGTACTGGCGGGCCAGCGGCGGGGTGGTTTTCTTGACTTTTTCCAGGCCGAAGCGGCCGATCCTGCCCACGCCCGCATCGCAACTGGCCCAGTGCCAGGCCTCCGCGTCGTTCATTTTGTCCTGGCGGATGATGAATGACTTGGGTTGTCCGTGCAGGCGGTACTCAATGACGAAAAGTTTTGCGTTGTTCATGCCCGTGTAATCCTCCCTGTTGTTTAACGACTGATCCCCGCGGCGCTGGAAAATTCACTTTGATTGCACCTCGCCCGGGGGCGGGTGGCGCTTCTGCTAGAATCGCGGCCCTCCACTTGCAGAGGTACACCCCATGTCCGAGCCCATCCGCCTGACCCAGTACAGCCACGGCGCAGGCTGTGGCTGCAAGATATCGCCCCAGGTGCTGGAGGTGATCCTGGCCGGCAGTGGCGCGCAGAACCTGGACCCAAAATTGTGGGTGGGCAACAGCTCGCGCGACGACGCGGCGGTGTACGCCATCGATGACGAGCGCGGCGTCGTTTCCACCACTGATTTTTTCATGCCGATTGTCGATGATCCCTTCGATTTCGGGCGCATCGCCGCCACCAACGCCATCAGTGACATCTACGCCATGGGCGGCGACCCGCTGATGGCCATTGCGATTCTCGGCTGGCCCGTCAACCTGCTGGCCGCGCAAATCGCCCGCGAGGTGATCCGTGGCGGCCGCGCGGTGTGCGACGCCGCCGGCATCCCCCTGGCCGGCGGTCATTCCATCGACGCCCCGGAGCCGATTTTCGGCCTGGCCGTGACCGGCCTGGTGCACAAGCGCCACATGAAGCGCAACGACACCGCCACTGAAGGTTGCCTGCTGTACCTGACCAAGCCCCTGGGCATCGGCGTGCTGACCACGGCGGAGAAAAAGGGCAAGTTGCGCGCCGCCGATGTGGGCCTGGCCCGCGACTGGATGTGCACCCTCAACACCCCCGGCAGCCGTTTCGGCAAGCTCGACGGGGTGACGGCCATGACCGATGTCACCGGTTTCGGCCTGCTCGGCCATTTGGTGGAGATGGCCGACGGCAGCGGCCTCACGGCGCGCATCGAGTACGACCGCGTGCCGCGCCTGCCGGGGGTGGAGTACTACCTGGAACAGGGCTGCGTGCCCGGTGGCACCTTGCGCAACTTCGACAGTTACGCCGCCAGGCTCGGGCGCCTGCAAGAGCTGCACAAGCGCGTGCTGTGCGACCCGCAAACCAGCGGTGGCCTGCTGGTGGCCGTGAGCCCCGAGGGCAACGCCGCATTCCTCGCCGTCGTCGCCGAACTGGGCCTGGACCTGGCCCCCATCGGTGAACTGGTGGCCCGACAGAGCCACGCGGTCGAGGTGTATTGATGACTATCGATATCACCGACTACCGCGACATCTTCCTCCACGACCGGCCGCTGATGGACACCCGCGCGCCGGTGGAATTCACCAAGGGCGCCTTCCCTGGCGTGGTCAACCTGCCGCTGATGACCGACGCCGAGCGCCAGCGCGTCGGCACCTGCTACAAGCAGCAGGGCCAGCAGGCAGCCATCGTGCTGGGCCATGAGTTGGTGTGCGGCGCGGTCAAGGCCGCGCGCATCCAAGCCTGGGCCGATTTCGCCCGGGCTCACCCCCAGGGCTACCTGTATTGCTTTCGCGGTGGGCTGCGCTCGCAGATCGTCCAGCAATGGCTCAAGGACGAGGCGGGCATCGACTACCCACGGGTGGGCGGCGGCTACAAAGCCATGCGCACCTTCCTGCTCAATACCCTGGAACAAGCTGTCGGCCAGTGCGACTGGGTGCTGCTGGGGGGCATGACCGGCACCGGCAAGACCGACGTGCTCAGCCAACTGCGCAATGGCCTGGACCTGGAAGGCCACGCCAACCATCGCGGCTCCAGCTTCGGCAAACGGGCCACGGGCCAGCCGTCCAACATCGATTTTGAAAACCGCTTGGCGGTGGACGTGCTGAAAAAGCGCGACGCCGGCATCGCCAGTTTCGTCGTCGAGGACGAGAGCCGCACGGTCGGCAGTTGCGCCTTGCCCCTGGCGTTGTACCAGGCGATGCAGCGCTTGCCGATGGTTTGGCTCGAAGACAGCGTGGCCGGGCGCGTGGAGCGGATCCTGCGCGACTATGTGGTGGACCTGTGCGCCGAGTTCGTCACCTGCTTCGGCGCCGAGGGTTTTGCCCTGTTCGCCCAACGCCTGCGCGACAGCCTCAACAACATCCGCAAACGCCTGGGGGGCGAGCGGCACCAGCGTTTGCTGGCGCTGCTGGACGCGGCCCTGGAGCAACAGGCGCGCAGTGGCGCGGTGGACCTGCACCGGGCCTGGATCGAGGGGTTGCTCAAGGAATATTACGACCCGATGTACGCCTTTCAGCGGGCCAGCAAAGGCGAGCGCATCGAGTTCGCCGGCGACCAGGCGAGCGTGCTCGAATACCTGCGCGAGCGCGCCCGCCAGCGCGGTTAGGTCACAGCAGCGCGGCGCCGATCAAACCGCAGACCACACCCATGGCCATGGTCAGCAGCGCCACGGTGACGAGCACGCGGCGGTCGAAGTCTTTGCGCAGCATCAGCAGCGACGGCAGGCTGATGCTGGGCAGGGTCATCAGCAACGCCACTGCCGGGCCGGTGCCCATGCCCAGGGCCATCATGGTCTGCACGATGGGGATTTCGGCGGCGGTGGGGATCACGAACAGCGTCCCGACAATCGCCAGCGGCACCAGCCACAGCAGGCTGTCGGCCATGGCCCCATCGACATGGGGGAACAGCCATACCCGTGCCGCGCCCAACAGCAACACGGCGAGGATGTACACCGGGATGGTGCTCCAGAACAGTTGCCACAGGGTCCGCCCCCAGCGCAGCAGGAACGGCTGGGTCGGCGCCGTGGTGGCTGTGGCTACTGCCTCGAACGCGGCCTGCGGCAGTTGCTCGGGGCGCGACATGCGTTGGGCGATCAGCGCCACCCCCAGCACCAGCACGACGCCCGCCACCAGGCGCAGCGCGGTAAAGCCCCAGCCCAGGACGAAGCCCATGAACACCAGGGTGGCCGGGTTGAGCACCGGGTTGGCGATCCAGAACGCCAGGGCCGCGCCCACCGACACCTGCTGGCGGCGCATGCCGGCCGCCACCGGCGCGGCGCAGCAACTGCACATCATGCCGGGCAGGGCGAACAGGCCGCCGCGCAGGGTGGAAGCCAGGCCGGCGCGGCCGAACAGGCGCAGCAGCCAGTCCCGCGGGATCAGCACTTGCAGCAGCGAACCGAGAATCACCGCCAGCACCGCGGCTTTCCAGATCGCCAGGAAATACACCTGGGCGTAGCTCAGCGCGGCCGCCAGGGGCGCGGTCTGGGCATCGTTGAGGATCGAGGCACCGATGCTGTGGCTATCGGCGGCGGCGAAGGCTTTGAAGTAGTAGGGCGACCACTTGACGTAGTAGAGGCCGATACAGGCCACCAGGACGAACAGCGCGGGTTTGCACCAGAACGACCAGCCCCGGCGAGGGGCTGCGAGGGAGTTGGGCATGCAGGGAGTTCCGGACAATCAGGGGGAGGCGGCGATGATACCCCAGCGTCCCGGCTCCAGGGCCTTGATTGCGTGCCGGGCATCGCCTGGTTTCAGGTCGGACAGTTCTCTTCGCCGTTGTCCAGGCCTTGCTTGTAGCTGTGGCTGAGCAGGGTGGCCTTGCCGTTGTGCCAGGTCAGGGTCAGCACGTAGAGGGAGTCGAAGTCGTTGGATTTCCAGTCTTCGGTGATCGGCGCTTTTTGCCCCACCGCTTTTTCGGCCACCTTGTTGATGAGTTCCGGCAGGTAACCGTGGGACCACGCGGTGTAGATGATCGAATCGTGATACTTGGGGTCGAGCAACTCGTGGGCCAGGTCGCTGGTGTCGTTGGCCGAATACTCGATGTTCACCGGCAGGCCAAGCTTGATGGCGCTGGGGCTGATGGTCATCAGGGGGCGAATGTAGCTGTAGGAGTTGTCGAACTCGCCTTCCTCAACGTTGCGCGTGGGGTTGGCGGCGAACACGTAATTGGCCTTGCCGAATTTTTCCGGGAGCAGGGTGGCCAGGTCGATGGCCCGGTTCAGGCCCTGGCAGTTGAGCTGGCCGAGGCCGCCCTGGGGTTTTTCGGCGTGGCGCAAGAACACCAGGGTCTGCGTGCCATTGGCTTGTTGGGCCCGGCTTTCCAGGGGTTCGAAGGTGAAAAACAGCGCCCCGGCCACCAACAGCGCGGGCAGGATCAGGTAAGTGCGGGGCTTGAGGGAGCGGGCGAAACGCAAAGGGCTTTTCATGGATTCATCGTTCTTCGGCGCATTCGGTTAAGGCTGACAAACCTGTCCACAACGAGCCGGGGGCCGCGCGCGTTTTCCCTGTCATTGGGTGGTTCCATCCACCGATGCGTCACCCTCAGATTCCCTTTACGGGTTTTGGTTCGATATCTGACGCGCGAAGGCACTTTATCTTCGCCTCTATCGGACGTTGATGAACTTTAACCACAGGATGTTTCGGATGCGTGACGGCCAGGGCGGAACCCATGGCCAGGGCGTCGGTCGGATCATTCGCCAACCCCTGGCGCCCTCTACAAGGAAGTCCTTCGATGCTGTCACGCACCCTGACCCTGTCCCTTGCCGCCTTGACCCTGGCCGGTTGTGCCATGGGGCCGACCTACCGCGGCGCCAGCGTGACCGACGCGGTGCTGCGCGCCGATATCTATAAAACCGTGCACATGATGTTCGACGTGCAGGCCTCGTGCCGCCGCGTCGACACCGTCGACACGCGCATCGTGACCCTGGAGAAGGACGCCGCCGGTGGCTTGCAGAAAGTCCACGAGACTTGGAACGTGAGCGGCTGCGCCACCTCGCGCTTGTATGACGTGACGCTGCGGGCCGATGGTGCGGGGGAAACTTTCTTCTCCGTCAGCGCGGCCAAGCCAGGCGTGGTGCCATCATTGTAGGGCTGCGCCTATAATCAGCCCGCTGCGAGGGCCGGCGTCGTCACGTGCAGGCCCCATTCCCATCGCTATCGGAAGCTTTCCATGACCGACCTTGCTGCGTTTCCCATCACCACCAAATGGCCCGCCCAGTTCCCGGACTGGATCCAGCTCTACTCCTTGCCCACGCCCAACGGGGTCAAGGTGTCGATCATGCTTGAAGAAATCGGCCTGCCCTACGAGGCGCACCGGGTCAGTTTCGAGACTGAGGATCAACTGTCTGCCCAGTTTCTGTCCCTGAACCCGAACAACAAAATCCCCGCCATCCTCGACCCCCACGGCCCGGGCGACCAGCCGCTGGCGTTGTTCGAGTCCGGCGCGATCCTGATCTACCTGGCGGACAAAAGCGGCCAACTGCTGGCCCAGGAATCGGCGGCGCGCTACGAGACGATTCAGTGGTTGATGTGGCAAATGGGCGGCGTGGGCCCGATGTTCGGCCAGGTTGGTTTCTTCAATAAGTTCGGCGGCAAGGACTTTGAAGACAAACGCCCGCGCGACCGCTACGTGGACGAAGCCAAGCGCCTGCTGGGCGTGCTGGAAGGGCGGCTCGAGGGGCGCGATTGGATCATGGGCGAGCGCTACACCATCGCCGATATCGCGGTGTTCCCCTGGGTGCGCAACCTGATCGGCTTCTACGAGGCCGGGGACCTGGTGGGTATCCACAACTTCCCCAACGTGCTGCGGGTGCTGGAGCGCTTCGTCGCCCGCCCGGCGGTGGCACGGGGGTTGGACGTCCCCGCTGTCCGTTGACCGCCCGCCAGGCCTCGGATCGCCCTAATTGTTGATCCGCGGCATGCCCGGGTTGCCGCGTCGGCCATAGACTCGCGGTTTGTACCGGGCCGGGCGCGGCGTTTAAGCTTAAGCCCCCTCCCTGTGGGAGCGAGCCTGCTCGCGATAGCGTCCTTGCAGCCAACATCGATGTTCAATGAAAGACCGCTATCGCGAGCGGGCTCGCTCCCACCGTGCCGGTGTTTTACCTGCCAGGGCCTTGATACCCCTGGCCCCTATTTTTTGGAAACCCCATGACCAGCCAATTTCCCGAAGCCCGTCCCCGTCGCCTGCGTCGCTCGCCGGCATTGCGCAGCCTGTTCCAGGAAACCGAGTTCAGCCTCAACGACCTGGTGCTGCCGATTTTTGTCGAAGAAGAGATCGACGATTTCGTGCCTATCACCAGCATGCCTGGGGTGCGGCGCATTCCTGAGAAGAAACTGGCCAGTGAAATCGAGCGCTATGCCCGTGCCGGGATCAAGTCGGTGATGACGTTTGGCGTGTCCCATCACCTGGACAGCGACGGCAGCGACACCTGGCACGAACGCGGCCTGGTGTCGCGCATGTCGGCCATCTGCAAGGACGCGGTGCCGGAAATGATCGTGATGTCCGATACCTGCTTTTGCGAATACACCCAGCACGGCCATTGCGGTGTGATGCACGGCGCCGAAGTGGACAACGACCAGACCCTGCACAACCTCGGCAAGCAAGCCGTGGCCGCCGCCCGCGCCGGCGCCGACGTGATCGCGCCCTCGGCCGCGATGGACGGCCAGGTCCAGGCCATCCGCCGTGCGCTGGACGCCGCCGGGTTCAGCCACATCCCGATCATGGCCTACTCCACCAAGTTCGCCTCGGCCCTTTACGGCCCGTTCCGCGAAGCCGGCGGCAGCGCCCTCAAGGGCGACCGCAAAAGCTACCAGATGAACCCGATGAACCGCCGCGAAGCCGTGCGCGAGTCGTTGCTCGACGAGCAGGAAGGGGCGGATGCGTTGATGGTCAAACCGGCCGGCGCGTACCTGGACATCATCCGCGACATCCGCGAAGTGTCGAACCTGCCGCTGGCGGCGTACCAGGTCAGCGGCGAGTACGCGATGATTAAATTCGGCGCCCAGGCCGGGGCCATAGACGAGGATCGCGTGGTGCGCGAAACCCTGGGCTCGATCAAACGCGCCGGCGCCGACCTGATCTTCACCTACTTCGCCATGGACCTGGCGCTTAGCGGGATCTGAAACCCCTGTCGCTAGCGCTGGGCGAACGCCAGGTTCACCCCCAGCGCGGCGAAGGATGCGGCAAAGCCACGGCGCAGCCAGTCCTGCACCCGTTGCGACTCGATGACGTGCCTGCGCAGGCTATGGGCCAGCAGCCCATAGAGCAGGAACACGGCGAACGTCATGGCCATGAATACCGCGCTCAGGCTGAGCATCTGCACCGCAGGCGCCGGGCCGCTGGAGCTGATGAACTGGGGCAGGAATGCCAGGAAGAAGATCGTCAGTTTCGGGTTGAGCACATTCAGCAGGCAGGCCTTGAGGGCAATGTTCCAGGCGCTGCTGGCCTGCGGCGTGTCGCCCAGGGCGAAGGCCGCGCGGTCGCGCCAGGTGGCGTAGGCCAGGTACAGAAGGTAGGCGACACCGGCGAACTTCAGCCCCTGGAACGCCAGCGCACTGGCGTGTAGCAGCGCCGACAGGCCCAGCACCGACGCCAACAGGTGCGGCACGATTCCCGTGGTACACCCCAGCGCTGCGTATACGCTGGCGCGCTTGCCGGCCGCCAGGGCTGTGGAGAGGGTGTAAACGACACCGGTGCCGGGAATCAACACGACAATCAGTGAAGTGATAAAGAAATCCAGGGTCATCATAAGCTGCAGGCTCCAGCGCTGGTGGTACCGTCCATGTGGGTTTTTTGCCCCGGGCCGGCCATTGAATACCAGCGTGGCGGGCATTGCCAGCTTAGCCGTGGAACAGGGTGCCGCTACTGGGGTCGAAGTCCTCGGCGCCAGCCTTGGCCGCCTCCCTGTCGCAGGAGTTCCCATGCAACGCTTACCCCTCACTCTGGCCGCCGCCGCGTTGCTGCTGGCCGGTTGCAGCAGCCAGCGCAGCCAACCGCCGGCGCCGAAACCGGCCGAGGTGCGGGCGCAGATTGTGCGCCTGCTGCCGGCCAGCACGGTCGACCGCCCAGGCTGGGCCACCGACATCTACGCCGCTTTCGCCGCGCTGAACATCAGCCCCGATCAGTCCAACCTATGCGCAGTGCTGGCGGTGACGGAGCAGGAGTCCACCTTCGTGGTCGACCCGCCCGTGCCGGGCCTGGGCAAGATCGCCCGCGCCGAGATCGACCGGCGTGCGGCCAAGGTCCATGTGCCGGCGTTCTTGGTCAGTGCGGCGCTGAAGTTGCCGTCGTCCAACGGTAAATCCTATAGCGATCGCCTGAGCGCCGCGCGCACGGAAAAACAGCTCAGCGCGATCTTCGATGACTTTATCGGCCGCGTGCCCATGGGCCGCACCCTGTTCGGCAACTTCAACCCGGTGCACACCGGCGGGCCGATGCAGGTCAGCATCGCCTTCGCCCAGGCCCGGGCGCGCAATTACCCCTACGCGGTGCAAGGTTCGATCCGCGAGGAGGTGTTCAGCCGCCGGGGTGGGATGTACTTCGGCATCGACCATTTGCTGGGCTACCCGGCCCACTACAGCCAGCCGCTGTACCGCTTCGCCGACTTCAATGCTGGCTGGTACGCCAGCCGCAATGCGGCGTTCCAGAACGCCGTCAGCCAGGCCACGGGCATTCCCTTGGCCCTGGACGGCGACCTGATCCGCCATGGCTCGCTGCTGCCCGGCAGCACCGAATTGGCGGTGCGCACCCTGGGCAAGTCGTTGGGCATGCGCAACCCGAGCATCCGCAGCCAATTGGAGCAGGGCGACAGCCTGGAATTTGAAGGGAGCGCGTTGTATCGCAAAGTATTTGCCCTGGCCGATCAGGCCAATGGCAAAGCGCTGCCCCGGGAATTGCTCCCGGGGATCGTGCTCAAGAGCCCGAAAATCACCCGCCAACTCACCACGGCCTGGTTCGCCAAGCGCGTGGATGAGCGTTATCAGCGGTGTATGAAGCGTTAAGCGCGACGGCGCACGAATTTGCGCCACAGCCATACCCACAGCAGCAGCGTCGGGAAGGCTAGGATCAGGAACGGCAAGGTATAGCTGGCTTTTTCCACGGCTTGGGCGGTGCCGTCGGCCAGGTTGTCCAGCAGGTTGGCGAAGGCCTCGCGCAGGTTGGAGGCGCGCTGGCTACTGTCGGACGGGGTGAAGCTGAGGGTCACGCGGTTGGTGTCCAGGCGTCGCTGGTGGCCGGCGGCAACTTGGGCCAGGGCCTGCAAGTCGTTTTCGATGCCAGCCTGCTCCTTGCTCAGGGCGATCAGGTCGCTGACGCTGATGTCGCGGCGCTTGGCCAGGTCATCGAGCCGCGCTTGCTGCGCCCGCAAGCGTTCCTGTTGGCGTTGCATGTCGGCCACGGCGTCGGCCAGGTCTTCGGCGCTGGTCACCCGTTGGCCCAGTTCGCCTCCTTCGCCCGCCATCGCCACCAGCGGCTCCACCCCTGTTGGGGCGATGCGCAGGGTGATGTCGGCGCGCTCGGCGCTTTGCTCGATACGCAGGATGTTGCACGCCCCAAAGCGCGCGGTTTCGCAGGCCTGGCGGGTTTCGGCCAGGCGCGGCGCGATCTGCGCCAGGGGCAGGGTGAGGGTCAGTTCGTGTTCATACGCCAGCATTGCGCCAGCCTGGCCCTGCTCACCACGAATCGCCGAGGCGGATGAGAGCGAACGGTCGCTGGGGGAGCAGGCTGCGAGGCTCAGGCTGGCGAGCAGCAACAAAACCAGGGAGTGACGCGAGGCAGGTTTGCCATCCGGTTGCATGGGGGTTCCTTGGGTAGAAGAGGGCACGGCCATTAAAAGGCCGCGCATCTTACTGCCAATTGCCCCTCTGTGTTACTCGCATGGCTGTTGGATCCGCCGTGGTAGCGGGCTCTGCCCGCGATGGCGGTGTGTCAGTCGACATTCATTTACCTGACAGATCGCCATCGCGGGCAGGCCCGCTCCCACAGAGAAGGTTAGGACTGCCACATACATCATTTGGAACCCAATCCTGTGGGAGCGGGCTCAGCCCACGATAGCGGTGGGCCAGCCAACCTAAATGCTGGATGTCTTAGCGCCATCGCGGGCAGGCCTCGCTCCCGCGGGGGCGGGTCGGTGGGGGTTTCAGCCGCGCTCCAGTGCCAGGGCCACGCCTTGGCCGCCGCCGATGCACAGGGTTGCCAGGCCCTTTTTGGCGTCGCGCTTGAGCATTTCGTGCAGCAGGCTCACCAGCACGCGGCAGCCCGAAGCGCCAATCGGGTGGCCCAGCGCAATGGCGCCGCCGTTGACGTTGACCTTGGCCGCGTCCCAACCCAGCTCCTGGCCTACCGCCAGGGCTTGGGCGGCGAAGGCTTCGTTGGCTTCGATCAGGTCCAGCTCGGCCAACGCCCAGCCTGCTTTTTCCAGGCAGCGGCGGGTGGCCGACACCGGGCCGATGCCCATGATCGCCGGGTCCACGCCGGCATTGGCGTAGGCAGCGATTTTCGCCAGCACCGGCAAGCCCAGGGCCTGGGCCTTGGCGGCGCTCATCAGCAGCACGGCGGCGGCGCCGTCGTTGAGGCTCGACGCATTGCCGGCGGTCACCGTGCCGTCCTTCTTGAACGCAGGTTTGAGCTTGCCCAGGGACTCAGCGGTGGTGCCGGCGCGGGGTTGTTCGTCGGTGGCGAAGGCCAACGGCTCGCCTTTGCGTTGGGGAATCAGGATCGGGGTGATTTCGTCGGCAAAGCGCCCGGCCTCGATGGCGGCCACGGCTTTTTGCTGGGATTTGGCGGCGAAGGCATCTTGGTCTTCGCGGCTGATCGCGTATTTTTCGACGAGGTTCTCGGCGGTAATGCCCATGTGGTAGTCGTTGAAGGCATCCCACAAGCCGTCGCTAATCAGGGTGTCGACCATTTTTGCGTGGCCCATGCGCAACCCGGTGCGTGCGCCCGGCAGCACGTAGGGGGCCAGGCTCATGTTTTCCATGCCGCCGGCAATGATGACTTCGGCATCGCCACAACGGATGGCCTGGGCGCCCAGGTGCAGGGCCTTGAGGCCCGAGCCGCAGACTTTGTTCAGGGTCATTGCTGGTACGGCGTGGGGCAGGCCGGCGAGGATCGCCGCTTGGCGCGCCGGGTTTTGCCCGGAGCCTGCGGTGAGGACCTGGCCGAGGATCACTTCATCGACTTCACTGGCGGCCAGGCCGGTTTGCGCCAGCAGGCGACGAATCACCGCCGCCCCCAGCTGCGGCGCGGGAATACTGGCCAACGCACCCTGGAAACTGCCAATGGCGGTGCGGGTAGCCGCGACAATCACAACCTCTTGCATAGTGTTTGCTCCTTGGGTTCGGCGGTTCAGGCGAACTGCATTTCGGGCACGTGGTCAGGGACGATCAGTTTGCCGGCGGTCTTGCTGACGATTTCCTCGACGCTCACGCCTGGGGCGCGTTCCTTGAGGATAAAGGCGCCGTCCTGGATCTCCAGGTAGGCCAGGTCGGTCAGCACTCGCTTGATGCAGCGCGCGCCGGTCAGCGGCAGGCTGCAACGGCTCAGCAGTTTGGATTCGCCATCCTTGGAGGCGTGGGTCATGGTGACGATGATGTTCTCCGCGCCGGCCACCAGGTCCATGGCGCCGCCCATGCCCTTGACCAGTTTGCCGGGGATCATCCAGGAGGCGATGTTGCCTTGCACATCCACCTCGAAGGCGCCAAGCACCGTGAGGTCGATGTGGCCGCCGCGGATCATCGCGAAGGATTCGGCGGAGGAGAAAATCGAAGCGCCGACGCGGGCGGTGACGGTTTGTTTGCCGGCGTTAATCATGTCGGCATCGACTTCATCTTCGGTGGGAAAAGCGCCCATGCCCAGCAGGCCATTTTCCGATTGCAGCATGACTTCCATGCCTTCGGGGATGTAGTTGGCGACCAGGGTGGGAATGCCGATACCCAGGTTCACGTAGTAGCCGTCCTGCATTTCACGGGCGACGCGCTGGGCCATTTGTTCGCGGGAAAGTGCCATTGTTGTTGTTCCTTGCATGCGGTCCGGGGCGGGGGTTACTTGCGTACGGTGCGCTGTTCGATGCGCTTCTCGAAGGTGCCGCAAATGACCCGGTCGACGTAGATGCCGGGGGTGTGGATCTGCGAGGGGTCCAGCTCGCCGGGTTCGACGAGTTCTTCGACTTCGACCACGGTGATCTTGCCCGCCGTGGCGGCCAGGGGGTTGAAGTTCTGCGCGGTGTGGCGGTACACGACGTTGCCGAAGTGGTCGGCTTTCCAGCCCTTGACGATGGCGAAGTCGCCGGTGATGGATTCTTCCATCAGGTACGGGCGGCCGTTGAACTCGCGGGTTTCCTTGCCGTCGGCCACCGGGGTGCCAACGCCGGTGGCGGTGAAGAACGCCGGGATACCCGCGCCGCCAGCACGCATTTTTTCGGCCAGGGTGCCTTGGGGGGTGAGGTCGACTTCGATTTCGCCGCTGAGCAGTTGCTGCTCGAACAAGGCGTTTTCGCCGACGTAAGACGCCACGACCTTGCGGATCTGCCGGTCTTCGAGCAGCACGCCCAAGCCAAAGCCATCGACGCCGCAGTTGTTGGAGACCACGGTGAGTTCACGCGTGCCTTTGCGTTTGATCTCGGCGATGAGGTTTTCCGGGATGCCGCACAGGCCGAAGCCGCCGCAGATGACAGTCATGCCGTCTTCGAGGCCGGCCAGGGCCTCCTCGTAGGACGCCACACGCTTATCGAAACCTGCCATTGGGACCTTCCTCTTTTATTGTGGGTTTGACGCAGTGTTGCGCTGGGGCATTCATTTGTTAAGTTGATTTTTAAGGATGATTGATTTAGAAAAACAATGATTAGGGGCAAGCGGCAAGCGGCAAGTCATAAGCTGAGTGGAGGTGGGTGTGACGGTTAAGCAGATACGGGCGTTCCTGGCGGTGGCGCAGAGCTTGAGCTTTGCGTTGGCGTGTGAGCGGTTGCATTTATCGCAGTCGGCGTTGAGTTTGACCATCAAGGCTTTGGAAGAAGGTTTGGGCGGGCGGTTGTTTAGCCGTACCACGCGTAACGTCAGCCTGACGGCCGAAGGGGAAGCCCTGCTGCCGTTGGCGCGGCGGTTGATCGCCGATTGGGACAACGCCGAAGATGAACTGCGTCAGCGCTTCACCCTGCAACGGGGGCGCGTGACACTGGCGGCCATGCCTTCGTTTGCCGGCAACCTGCTGCCGCCGATCCTCAAGACCTTTCGCGGGCGTTACCCCCAGGTCAATGTCACGGTCAACGACGTGATTAACGAACAGGTGCTGGAAATGGTCCGCGACCGCCAGGTGGAACTGGGGGTGGCGTTCGAGCCGGGGCCGGGGTCGTCGTTGCATTTCACGCCGCTGTACCTGGACCGCTTTGTCGCCGTGGTGCCCGCCGACTGCGCCCTGGCGCGGCACACGCAGGTGGATTGGGTGACGCTGCTGGAGCACCCCTTCATCACCCTACAACGGCCCTCCACCGTGCGGGTGATGCTGGAGGAACACTTGCAGGCGCGGGGGATGAAGTTGCCGGTGGAGTTTGAAAGCCATCAACTGGCGACCGTGGGGCGTATGGTCGCCAGTGGCCTGGGGGTGAGTGCGGTGCCGGCCCTGTGCGCCGGGCAGATGCGCGAATTGGGCGGCCATTGCCTGACCCTCAGCGAGCCGGTGGTGGAACGCGCCATCGGCGTGCTGACCAAGCCCGGCCAGGAGTTGTCGGCAGCGGCCCAGGCGCTGTTCGACAGTTTGCTGGCGGCGCACTCACTCGCCGCGGATGTACTGCTCTAACTGGCGGATCAGGTCGGCCTGTTCGGCGATGGCTTCCTTGACCAGGTCACCGATGGACAACAGGCCCAGCAACTGGCCGTTTTCCACCACCGGCAAATGGCGCAGGTGGCTGTCGGTCATGATGCCCATGCAGCCTTCGACGGTTTGGTGGGAGTCCACGGTGATGACCGGCGAGCTCATGATGTCGCTGACCGGCGTGCCCACCGACGAGCGCCCCTTGAGCACCAGTTTGCGGGCGTAGTCCCGTTCGCTGATAACCCCCACCACCACGCCGTCCTTGACCACGGGCAGGGCGCCGACGTTCTTCTCGGCCATTTTCATCAAGGCTTCGAGCACCATTTGGTGAGGCGCGATGGTGTGCACTTGCTGGTTGTGCTGGGCCTTGAGCTTCAGGAGTTGGGCAACGGTCTTCATGGTGGGCCTCGACGGTGGCATGCCGGGCGGCAGAAGGTGCCGCCCTGTAGTGTTTGACGCAGCGCGCGTTAATACAGAATCGTGGAGTGCGGCCCGCAGGGCAAGGGCCAAAGCGGCATGCAAACGGGTGAAAAACGTCATTTTTCGGCAAATTTTCAGCAATTGGCGCGAAAACCTGCCTCAGCCTCACCCGACAGACGTACCTCGGCGCCACTGATGGCATTGCGCTTTTAGCGCTACGCTCAATAAAATCAGGCGCGTCGCGGTGATATCACTGTGTGGTGGCACTGTTTGGCCGGGCCGGATATCGCAAGCACTGAACCCGAAGGAGGCGTCCATGAACCCGTTGCATTGGCCCGCAGTGCTGTTGCTGGCGTGGGCCGCCAGTGCGCCCGTGTGGGCCCAGGGCTCATGCCCGCCTGGCTATGGCAAGAATTGGCAAGGCCAGTGCCTTGATTGCTCCAAACCGATGTCCGAAGCCCTCTGTGCCGGGGATGCCGGCGGCTATTCCACCAGCGCCGAGCCCGACCGCGTCGGCCAGGCCTCCGAGGCCTTGGGCGCGGTGGGCGACTACCTGCAAAAACGCGCCGATGCCCAGGACCGCGAGGCGCAACAGCAACGCCAGCAGGCCGAGCAACAGGAAGCCCTGGAAAACCAGCGCAACGCCCGGGGCGTGGCGGCGTTCAATAACGCGGTCGATAACCTGGAAAACACCGACTGGGAAAGTCAGGCCTTGCAGAGCCAAGCGCCCCGCCCCGGCAAAAAAGGCCTGGACTGCGACTGCGGCACAGTGGTGGCCCGTTGCGAGGCCACCATCGATTCCCTCAAGCGCACTGGCAAGACCGGTTTCAGCTTCCGCGTGTCATCCACCGAGGCGCAGTGCTCCAAGGTCTCCTACTTCATTGATGGGCGGCCCAACCTGACGGTTCTTAACCGCCGTTCCTCGGCCATCGAACAGGCTTCGGGGCAGAAGAACCTGACCTTGCAGCAGTTCGATATCGAGCGCTGCGAGGTGTGCGCCAGCCAGTAGCAAGCGGGCTCGCCCGCGCTCGGTCGCGTAGCGGCCGTAAAAACGCTGTAAGGCACACCATTGTCGAGGGGCGCTACGCACCCCAGCGCGGGCGAGCCCGCTTGCTACAACAACCACAACGAGGACCCGCGGGAGGCTTATGAAAATCCTGATGATGGTATTGCCCTTGGTGGCCGTGCCGGCCCTGGCCGCCGAACTCAAGCAAGTGCGGGTGTTGCCCGGCGAAGCCCGGCACATCTCGCCGGCGCTCAAGCGCCAGTACGAGTACGACCCGGAAATCGGCAAGGTCGGCACCGCGGCGGCCAAGCTGCAATCGGTGACCATGGCCGACGGCAAGGCCTACCCCGCGTGGGGCTATGTGTATACCGGCGACGGTGGCACGGTGACGCGCCTGCCGATCTACCACGGCTTTGCCGCGCTGCAGAGCTACCAGGCGCCCGATCAGATCCAGAACTGCGGCACCAAGGACAGCCTGACCGCCAACACCAAAGTCGTGCTGTCGAAGACCAGCCCCTGGCCGGCGCCGGTGTTCAAGGTCTACAGCGAAGAGCTGTACTCGCGCCAACCCCTTGATTGCGTGACCCAATGGACCAAGTCCTACCCCACTGAACCGGTGGTGATCCAGACCAAGAAACTCACCGAATGTCGCCAGTTGCGCAGCGGCCCGGCGCGGGAGCTGAGCGCCAAACTGGCGGGCAAGCTCTATGAGTACAACTGCAAGAGCTTCACCCTGGGCAGTTACGAAGGGGCGAAGATGACGCCCACGGCCGACGCGACCGTGGTGTATTCCGACTACCTGGACACCGTGGTCAGCGGCAAGCTGCACAACGTGCCGGGGGTGGATTTCGACTACACCGCGCAACCGGCCCAGCGCCTGAGCTACACCTTTTTGGACGAGGCCGGCACGCGCCAGACCCTGGAAGTCAGCAGCCAGTTCGGCTGGGGCATCCCCTAGGTTTCAGCGCCGTGGCGCTTGCAGGTACGACACCACGCTTTCGGTCAGTTCGGTGGCCAGTTTCACGCAGGCCGGGTTGCGCGCCATCACAGCCGCCACCAGGCCTTCGATCAGGGCCAGCACGGCGATGCTGGAACTGGTCAGCACCGGGTGCTCGGCGGGGGCGAAGAGCACGTGGTCGGCCAGGGCGGTCAGGGGCGAGGCAGGGGAGTCGGTGATGGCCAGCACGCGGGCGCCGCGTTCGTGGGCAAAGCGGGCCAGTTGCAGGGTGTCCAGGGAGTAACGCGGCAGCGAGATGGCCAGCAGCACGTCCTGTTCGGTGATGGCGGCGAGGCGATAGGCGGCGTTTTCGTTGCCGCCCTCCATGCTGATGGCGCAGGCATCGGCGCAGAACGGCATCAGGGTCGCGGCCGCATAACCGGCCAGGTACACGCTGTTGCCAAACCCCAGCACATAGATCTTGCGCGCCGCCGTCAGGCCTGTGACAAAGGCCTCGAACGCCTCGCCCGGGTTGTTGCTGGCGGCGGTGGCGAGGTTGCTGCTGGCGATCTGGATTTGCTCCGGCAGGCCAAAGGCGCCGTCGGGGCGCTGGGCCAGTTGATCGCGCAGTTTGTCCACCGGCGAGACCATCTGTTGCAAGGTATCGATCAACTCGGCGCGCATGCCAGTGTAGCCGCCCAGGTCCAGGGCTTTGGCCAGGCGATTGACCGCCGCTGGCGAGGTGGCGGTTTCCTGGGCCAGTTCCTCGATGGTCAGGGTGGCGGCCTTGAGCGGGTGGCGCAGGATGAAGTCGGCCACCTTGCGCAGCGAGGGCGGCAGGTCGCTGATGATCTGCGCCAGTTTGCGCATCACCGGGGTGGCGTAGACCGTGGTGTCGGAGGCGGGGCTCAGCATGGGCGATGCAACCTGTGTGAAGGCGCCCCGCGCCAGTGGCGTGGGGCGGGGACGTCAATCGGTAAGCAAGCGGCCCTGGCGCAGCACCTGGGTGCCGGCGACCTTGGCCAGCCACAGCCCCGGTTGGGCGAAACGCAGGCGTTCGCGGGCGTAGAGCAAACCGTCGGTAGTGGCGTGGACCACGCTGTGGCGGTCGGTGAGCGGGTCGAGGACTTCAAACAACGGGTCGCCGACCTGCACCCGCGCACCCACCGCTTGCAGGAAGCTGACCACCCCCGCGTGGGGGGCGTAGGCGTATTGGGTGGCGGCAAACGGCGTGGCGTCGCAGCACTCGCCGGGCACGGGTGGCCAGTCGCCGGCGATCAGGCCCTGGTCGGCCAGGTAGGCGAGGATCTGCTCGGCGCAGGCGATGCTCGGTTCGCGGTCGGTGTCGGTCATGCCGCGCAACTCCAGGGTACTGGCCACGCAGGCCAGGGGCACCGGCACCTGGGGGAAGCGCTCGGCCAGTTGCACCCAGGGCAGCGAGCAGGATTCGTCGAACGCCTTGCCGCCGGAATCATCGGCCAGCAACACGGCCCCGGCCTCCAGGCGCGCGGCGAGGGGGCGGATCTGCGCCCAGTGCTGGGGGATGGCGTAAAGCAGCATCACACCCTCGAAATCGCAGTGCAGGTCCAGCACCAGGTCGGCGTCGCAGGCGTGTTGCAGCAGCAGGCGGCGCAGGCCTTCGGTCTCCGACTGCGCGGCGGGCAGGGCGGCGATGGCCTCGCCCATGGCGGCACGGATCAGGGCGACGTTGGCGTCGGCGTCTTGGGTCAACTGGCCGTCGATGCGCAGTGCGACGGCATCGGCCAGTTGCGGGAAGTCACGGTTGAAATTCTTGCCGCTGGAAAACTCGAAGCGGCCTTGGTGGGTGCCCTGGAACATCTGCGCCAGGCCAATGGGGTTGGCCACCGGCACCAGTTCGATCACCCCGTTGAGGCGGCCCTGTTGTTCCAGCTCCCGCAGGCGCGCCTTGAGTGCCACCGCCACGCGCATGCCCGGCAGTTCATCGGCGTGCAGCGAGGCCTGGATATAGGCTTTGCGCGGGCCCTGGCCAAAACGAAAGACCGACAACTGCCGCTCGGTGCCCATGGCACTCCAGGGCAGCAGGTGTTGAATGTGTTCCATGCAAATCCTTAGTGGGAACCCTGGCGCGCGCGCCAGGGTGAACGCGGGGGCTTAGCGAGCGCCGTAGATGTCGAAAGTGAAGTATTTGGCCATCACTTTGTCGTAGGTGCCGTTAGCGCGGATAGCGTCGATGGCGGCATCCAGGCGTTCCTTGGTTTGGACGTCGCCCTTGCGGATGGCGATGCCGGCGCCTTTGCCGAAGTATTCCGGCTTGCTGGCGGTGGACGGGCCGACCATGGCGAAGCCTTTGCCCTGCGGGGTTTGCAGGAAGCTGTCGTTGGTGAACACGCTGTCGGCCAGGGCGGCGTCGATACGGCCGTTCTGCAGGTCAAGGAACGCTTGGGCCTGGGTGTCGTAGCGCACCACCTCGATGCCGGTTTTTTCCAGTTCGGCAGTGGCGAAACGGTCGTAGGTGGAGGCTCGCTGGACTCCGACTTTCTTGCCCTTGAGCTCGACCAGCGAATCGCTGAGCTCAGTGCCGGCCTTCATCGTGTAGCGGCCAGGGGTGTGGTAGTACTTCTTGCTGAAGTCCACCGACTTGAGGCGGTCGGGGGTGATCGACATGGACGTGACCGCCGCGTCGATCTTCTTGGTGTTGAGCGACGGGATCATGCCGTCGAACGCCAGGACCACCCATTGGCACTTGACCTTCATTTCTTCGCACAGCGCATTGCCGATGTCGTAGTCGAAACCGCCGAGCTTGCCTTGCTGGTCTGCGTAGTTGAACGGCGGGTAGGCCGCTTCGATGCCCATGCGCATGGTTTTTTGATCGGCGTGGGCAAACAGACTGACGGCGCTAAGTACCAAAGCACCGAAAACGTGGGTCTTTTTCAAATGGTTCACTCCTGTGTGGGACGTGCGGGTGGTCATTACCCTTGGCCAAAAGGTTGGCGCGGCTATAAATGACAGGTTTTATTTCACAAATCAATCCACTGAAAGTAAACGTATCAACCCCGCCAGCGCCCAGCAAAAAGGGCGCCGAAGCGCCCTGTGGGAATGGCTGTAGCAAGCGGGCTCGCCCGCTGACTACCTTAGGCGGTGGTGGTTTGTTCCTGGCCTTGGCGCAGGCGTGTGCTAATAAGCGCCGCGACCACCAGCAACCCGGCGATTACCAGCAAGCCGTTGCGGGTGCTGCCGGTGGTTTGTTCGATCAGGCCCATCACCGAGGGGCCGACGAAACCGCCGAGCAAGCCGCACGTGGTGACGAACGCCAGGCCCGCCGCCAGGGCCGTGCCGCTGAGGCGGCTGGAGGGGAAGACGAAGATGATCGACTGCACCACGAACAGCATCAGCGCGGTGAGCGAGAAACCGATCAGGCCGATGTAGGAGTTGGAGAACGACGCCAGCAACAGGCCGCTGGCCATGGTCAGCAGGCCGAAGAACAGGATGCGCCGGCAGCGCTGCGGTGAGGTGGCCAGGCGTGGGAACGTCGCGGCGCCGATGGCGGCGGCGATCCACGGCACCGAGGTCAGCAGGCCGATTTGCAGGGGCGTCAGCGCGCCATAGGTGCCGATGATGCCGGGCAGGAAGAAGATCACCGTGTAGATGGTGATCTGATGCACGAAGTACACAGCAATCGCCAGCCAGATCTGCTTGTCGCGGAACATCTGCCCCAGGCGGCTTTGCTGCGGCGAGGCGGCGCGCTCGGCGCTCAGGCGTTCTTCGATGGCGCGGGCCTGGGCTTTGGTCAGCCAGGAGGCGGAGGAGGGGCCGTCGGGCAGTTTTTTCCATACCACGTAGGCCAGGGCCACGGCGGGCAGGCCTTCGAGCACGAACAGCCACTGCCAGCCGTGCCAGCCCAGCCAGCCGTCGAGTTCCAGCAAGGCGCCGCCCAACGGGCCGCTGAGGATGTTGGCCAGGCACACGCCGAGCAGGAAGTAACCGGTGGCCCGTGCCCGTTGTTCGCGGTTGAACCAGTAGGTCAGGTACAGCATTACGCCGGGGAACAGGCCGGCCTCGGCCACGCCCAGCAGCAGACGCATGATGTAGAAGGAGGTTTCGCCCTGGACGAACGCCATGCCTGCGGACAACAGGCCCCAGGTAATCATGATCCGGGTGATCCAGAACCGGGCACCCACGCGTTGCATGATGAGGTTGCTGGGCACCTCGAACAGCGCGTAGGTCAGGAAGAACAGCCCCGCGCCCAGGCCATAGGCCGCGGCGGAGAGGCCCAAATCGATGCCCATGCTGGCCTTGGCCAGGGCAATGTTGGTGCGGTCGAGGAAACTCATCACGTAGACCACCACCAACAGTGGCATGAGTTTGCGCAACAGCAGGCGGTTCAGGCGGCTTTCATCGGTGACGCCGGCAGTGCTTGCCTGGGCCGCCGCGGTACTTAGGATTGTCATTTTTATAGTCCTAATGTGGGCAGGTACAAAGGGTCAAACCGGTGGTGCAACCCTTGCCCGCCGGGGCGGGCAAGGGGAGTGGGGCAGTGTTCGCGGACTATTGCGGCTCCAGGTCCACCCAGATAGCGCCGCCAGGGTACTGATATCGCTCCAGGGTTTGCGCGCTCATTTCGATGCTGTAGCCCGGTTGCTGGGGTGGCATGTAGCGCCCGCGGCGGATCACCACCGGCTCCAGGAAGTGCTCGTGCAAGTGATCGACGTATTCGAGCACGCGATTTTCCAGGGAGCCGGAAACGGCGATGTAGTCGAAGATCGAGATGTTCTGCACGTACTCGCACAGGCCGACGCCGCCGCCGTGGGGGCAGACCGGCACGTCGAACTTGGCGGCCATCAGCATCACGATCAGCACTTCGTTGAGGCCGCCCAGGCGCGCGGCGTCCAGTTGGCAGAAGTCCATGGCCTGGGCCTGGAACATCTGCTTGAACATCACCCGGTTGTGGCAGTGCTCGCCGGTGGCGACGCCAATGGGCTTGATGCGCTGGCGGATGGTGGCGTGGCCGAGGATGTCGTCGGGGCTGGTGGGCTCTTCGATCCACCAGGGGTTGAACGCGGCGAGGCGGCGCATGTTAGCGATGGATTCATCCACGCCCCAGACCTGGTTGGCGTCCATCATCAGGGTCAGGTCCGGGCCCAGTTCTTCACGCAGGATCGCGGCGCGGCGGATGTCTTCTTCCAGGTTGGCGCCGATCTTCTGCTTGACGTGGGTCCAGCCGTCGGCCACGGCTTCGCGGCACAGGCGGCGCATTTTCTCTTCGCTGTAGCCCAGCCAGCCTGGCGCGGTGGTGTAGCCGGGGTAGCCTTCGCGCAGCATGTGCGCTTCGCGCTCGGCCTTGCCCGAGGCCTTGCGGCGCAGCAAGGCGATGGCTTCTTCGGGGGTGATGGCGTCGGTCACGTAGCTGAAATCCAGGCACGCCACCAGTTGCTCGGGGCTCATGTCGGCGAGCATTTTCCACACCGGTTTGCCTTCGACCTTGGCCCACAGGTCCCATACGGCGTTGACGATAGCGGCGGTGGCGAGGTGGATCACGCCTTTTTCCGGGCCCAGCCAGCGCAGTTGGCTGTCGCCGACGGTGATGTTGTGCCAGAAACCGCCCATGTCGGCGGTGATGTCTTCCAGGGTCTTGCCGACGATCAGTGGCGCCAGGGATTGCACGGCGGCGCAGCAGATCTCATTGCCACGGCCGATGGTGAAGGTCAGGCCATGGCCTTCCAGGCCTTTGTCGGAGTCGGTGTGCAGCACCACATAAGAAGCCGAATAATCCGGCGCGCTGTTCATGGCGTCGGAGCCGTCCAGCGAACGGGAAGTCGGGAAACGGATGTCGCGTACGCTCAGGTGGGTAATTCGAATGCTCATGGCGAACTCTTTTTTGTAGGTGACGTCTTGGAAGCCCGACTGTAGGGTGAGCGGCGATATAGGCATAATCGTCGATTCGTATAGATGGATACCAAAATTGATATGTCAGAGCTGCCCGTCAAACCCTCGCTGCCAGCGGCCAAAACCTTCAGCCCGCTGAAGATTTCCAGCCGCCAGATCGCCTTGCTCAATGCCCTGGGCGAGTACCGCAACCTGCGCCGCGCCGCCACGGCCATGCACACCACCCAACCGGCGGCGAGCCTGCTGTTGCAGCAACTGGAAGAGCGCCTGGGGGCCAAGTTGTTCGAGCGCTTGCCCCGGGGCATGGAGCCGACCCTGTATGGCGAAGTGATGCTGCATTACGCCCAGGGCGCGGTGCATGAGTTCGAACACGCCGAAGCGCAACTGGCGGAGCTGGCCCGGGGCGCCTCGGGCCTGGTGCGCATCGGCACCGTGATGGGGCCGGTGCCCACGGTGTTGACCCGGGGCGTGCTGGCCTTCAAGGCCGACAACCCGAAAGTGCGCATCAGCATCGAGGTGGGCACCAGCGACACCTTGCTCCCGGCCCTGGTGCGCGGCGACTACGACGTGGTGCTGGGGCGCCTGCCGGACCAGAGCGACAGCCAGGGCCTGAACATCGAGCTGTTCGAACAGGGCGAGCAGATGCGCGTGATCGCCCGCCCCGGGCACCCACTCGCCGGCGCGGCGCGCTTGAGCCTGGCCGACCTGATGGCACTGACCTGGATTCTTCACCCTCTCGACAGCCCCATGCGCCGCCGCGTAGAAAACGCCCTCAACGCCGGCGGCATGGTGCAGGCCCTGGATATCGTCGAAACGGCCTCGATCCTGGCCACCACCGCCATGATCGAAGCCTCGGACATGATCGCTGTGGTGCCCAACGATGTGGCCGAGCACTACGCGCGCTACGCCATGGTGGCGATTTTGCCGGTGGAACTGCCGATCTCCATGGTCAACCTGGGCCTCTTGACCCGCCAAGCCCGGCCCCTGGCCCCGGCGGTGAGCCGGTTGCTGGGGTACTTGCGCGAGTGTGGCAAGGGCTGACCCACCTGCAACATGGTGGGAGCGATCCCACACAGGCCAGCCCTTGCTTAAGTGACCCAGCGCACCCCGCCCGCTAGACTCCCCGCCATTTCCCCAAGGACATCGCCCATGCCCCCGGCCATTTCCCATCCTGCCTTCTGCAATTGGTTGCGCTTCAAGCACCTGGTGCTGATCGACACCCTGGCCCGCACGCGCAACATGCACACCACCGCCCAGCAGATGAACCTCAGCCAACCGGCCCTGAGCAAGATGCTGCGCGATTTGGAGGAGCAGTTCGGCTTTGCCCTGTTCGAGCGCCTGCCGCGCAGCATGCCGCCCACGGAGCTGGGGGAGTACGTGGTGCGCTACGCCCAGGTGTCGCTTAACGATTCCCAGCGCTTTGTCGATCAGGTCAATCGCCTGCGCCAGGGCGGCCACGGCTTTTTGAAGGTGGGTGGGATCTTTGCCGCCACCTCGGTGGTGCTGCCCGAGGCCATTGCCCTTATCAAGGCCCGTAGCCCGTTGTTGTCGATTGAGGTGGTGGAGCAGTCCAGCGACCACTTGCTGGCCATGCTGGAGCAAAACAAGCTCGACCTGATAATCGGCCGCTTCACCGATGAGCGCTTCGCCCAGCTCTTCGACTTCCAGCCCTTGGGCCCGGAGCCGTTCTGCCTGGTGGTCAACCATCGCCACCCGCTGGCGCAAGGCCCGGTCAGCCTGGCCGACCTGAGCCAGTGGCCGTGGGTGCTGTACCCGGTGGGCACGCCGATCCGCGCACGCATGGAGGCAGCCTTCGCCGCCGTGGGCCTGGCCACGCCGGCCAATACGGTGGACACCATCTCCATGCCCACCTTCCTGCAACTGCTGCAATCGGGGCCGATGATCGCCATGCTCCCGGAGTCCATGGTCAGCGCCCACCTGCACAACGGCTTGCTCAAAGCCCTGGACACGCCGCTGCAACTGGCGCCCCTGGACTACGGCATCCTCACCCGCAAAAACGAACGCCTGACCGGGCCGACCCGGGAGTTTGCCGAAATCCTCCTGGAGTTCGCCCGCCAGCGCCGTAATGGGGAAATTGCCTGAAGCGATAACCTGGGGTTATCGGTCAATCGCAACCTTTCATTGGGCAATGGCCCGGCAGCTCCTTAGAGTGGTTATAGACCTGCTCGATCTTGATCGAGCACGTAATAACAAGAACCTACGGTGTAACCGTCTCTGAGAGGTTCCATGGAACTGATTGCCAAGACCCAAGGCTTTGACACCCGCGCGGCCGTGATCCGCCTCAACCCCTTGGACAACGTATTGATCGCCCGCCAGGCCCTGCCCGCAGGCCTGGTGCTGGCCGCCGAGCAAATCACCGTGCGCCAGGCTGTGCCGTCGGGGCACAAGGTCGCCACCGTGCGCATCGAGCAGGGCCAGCCCCTACGCCGCTACGGGCAGATCATCGGTTTCGCTTCGCAGACCATCGAAGCCGGCGACCATGTGCACGTGCAGAACGTGGAAATGGGCGACTTTTCCCGCGATTACGCTTTTGGCGTCGACGCCCATGAAGTGCCGGCCAGCGAAGCGTTTTTTGACGGCATCGTGCGCGCCGATGGCCGGGTCGCCACCCGCAACTACGTCGGCATCCTGACCTCGGTGAACTGCTCGGCCACCGTGGCCCGGGCCGTGGCCGACCATTTTCGCCGCGACATCCACCCCGAAGTGCTGGCCGCCTACCCGAACATCGACGGTGTGGTGGCCCTGACCCACGGCGCCGGTTGTGCGGTGGATCCCAGCGGCGAAGCCCTGGGCCTGTTGCGCCGCACCTTGGGTGGCTACGCGGTACACCCCAACTTCGCGGCGGTGTTGATTATTGGCCTGGGCTGCGAAACCAACCAGATCGAAGACCTGCTGGCCACCCAGGGGCTGACCAAGAGCGATCAACTGCGCGCCTTTACCATTCAGGGCGTGGGCGGCACCTCGAAAACCATCGCCAGCGGCATTGAGCAGGTCAAGAGCCTGCTGGCCCAGGCCAACGAGGTCAAGCGCGAGCGGGTCAGTGCCAAGCACCTGGTGGTGGGCCTGCAATGCGGCGGCTCCGATGGTTATTCGGGGATCACCGCCAACCCGGCCCTGGGCAACGCAGTGGATCGCCTGGTGGCGGCCGGCGGCACGGCGATTCTCTCCGAGACTCCGGAAATCTACGGCGCCGAACACCTGCTGACACGCCGTGCGGTGAGCCGTGCCGTGGGCGAAAAACTCATCGCCCGCATCCACTGGTGGGAAGCCTACTGCCAGCGGATGAACGCCGAACTCAACAACAACCCCTCGGCCGGCAACAAGGCCGGGGGCTTGACCACCATCCTGGAAAAATCCCTGGGGGCGGTGGCCAAGGCCGGCTCCAGCAACCTGGTGGATGTCTATGAATACGCCCAAGCCGTGCGCGCCAAGGGCCTGGTGTTTATGGACACCCCCGGCTACGACCCGGTGTCGGCCACCGGCCAGGTCGCCGGCGGCGCCAACCTGATCGCCTTTACCACCGGGCGCGGCTCGGCCTACGGCTGTGCGCCGGCGCCCTCGATCAAGTTGGCGACCAACAACCGGGTGTTCGAGTACCAAGAAGAAGACATGGACGTGAACTGCGGCGGCATTGCCGACGGCAGCACCAGCATCCAAGAGCGGGGCGCCTACATCTTCCAGATGATGCTCGACATCGCCTCCGGCCAACGCAGCAAAAGCGAACAGCACGGCTACGGCCAGAACGAATTCGTGCCGTGGCAGATCGGCGCGGTGACGTGATCGCGCGCCCCCGGCTGATCTGCTGTGGAAGCGGGCTTGCCCGCCACAGCGGTGGGTCAGTTGGCAACTGTATGGCCTGACAGTCCGCCATCGCGGGCAGGCCCGCTACCACTGGGTTGTGTGGCTGCCGGCCCTTTTTTTACTTTTCACCAAGGGAACTCTTCAAATGAACCTCTCCGGATTCAACTTCATTGACGGTCAACGCAGCGCCGAAGGCGATACTCGCCTGCACAGCGTCGACGCCACCACCGGCGAGCAACTGCCGGGCGCGTTTTTCCAGGCCACCCTGGGCGAGGTCGACCTGGCCGTGGAAGCCGCCGAGCGCGCTTTCCCGATCTACCGCAACCTGCCGGCCGCGCGCCGTGCCGAATTCCTCGACGCCATCGCCGACGAACTCGATGCCCTGGGCGATGACTTCGTAGCCCTGACCTGCCGCGAAACCGCGTTGCCCACCGCCCGTATCCAGGGCGAGCGTGGCCGCACCAGCGGGCAGATGCGCCTGTTCGCCCAAGTGCTGCGCCGTGGCGACTTCTACGGTGCGCGTATCGACCAGGCCCTGCCCGAGCGCAAACCGCTGCCGCGCCCGGACCTGCGCCAGTACCGCACCGCCGTGGGCCCAGTGGCCGTGTTCGGCGCCAGCAACTTCCCACTGGCGTTCTCCACCGCCGGCGGCGACACCGCCTCGGCCCTGGCCGCCGGTTGCCCGGTGGTGTTCAAGGCCCATAGCGGCCACATGGCCACGGCTGAGCGGGTGGCCGAAGCGCTGGTGCGCGCCGCCGAGAAAACCGGCATGCCCACGGGCGTGTTCAACATGATTTTCGGCGGCGGTGTCGGCGCTGCGCTGGTCAAGCACCCAGGCATCCAGGCCGTGGGCTTCACCGGCTCCCTCAAGGGCGGCCGCGCCCTGTGCGACATGGCGGCCGCGCGTCCGCAACCGATCCCGGTGTTTGCCGAAATGTCGAGCATCAACCCGGTGTTGGTCCTGCCCCAGGCCTTGCAGGCCCGCAGCGCGGCCATCGCCAAGGACCTCAGCGCCTCGGTGGTTCAGGGTTGCGGCCAGTTCTGCACCAACCCGGGCCTGATCCTGGGCATCGCTTCGCCGCAGATGAGCGCATTTGTCGAGCAACTGCGCGCGCACATGGCCGAGCAGGCGCCACAAACCATGCTCAACGCCGGCACCCTGGCCAGCTACGGCAAAGGCCTGGCGGCGCTGCACAGCCACCCTGGCGTCAGCCACCTGAGCGGCCAGCCACAAAGCGGCAACCAGGCCCAGCCGCAACTGTTCCAAGCTGATATCAGCCTGCTGTTGGAACACGATGAACTGCTGCAAGAAGAAGTCTTCGGCCCGTGCACGGTGGTGGTACTGGCCGCCGACCGCAAAGAGCTGCTGCGCGCCGTGCGTGCCCTGCAAGGCCAACTGACCGCCACCCTGTTGGCCGAAGACGCCGACCTGGTGGAGTTTGCCGAGCTGTTGCCGATCCTCGAACAGCGCGTCGGCCGCGTGCTGCTCAACGGCTACCCGACCGGGGTGGAAGTCAGCGACGCCATGGTCCATGGCGGCCCGTACCCGGCCACCTCCGACGCCCGCGGCACCTCGGTGGGCACCCTGGCCATCGACCGCTTCCTGCGCCCGGTGTGCTTCCAGAACATCCCCGATGCGCACTTGCCCGACGCTCTGAAAAACGCCAACCCATTGGGCATCGCCCGCCTCGTGGACGGCCAGAGCAGCACCCGCGCCTTGGGCTGACCCGCCCCGACGTTCTCGCCCCCTGACCGCCAGGGGGCCTTCTCCTACATCACCTTGCGAGTGTTGCGATGAACAACAACCTGAATTTGAGCGCCAACGCCCACGTGTTCGATACCGGCACCTGGGTGGGCCGCGTGTGCCTGCCCAACGAAGGGCCGGCCGTGGTCCTGCTGAAAAACGCGGCGGTCTACGACATCAGCGCCCATGTCGCCACCGTTTCGGCCCTGCTGGAACTGGACGACCCGGCAACTTGGCTGCGGGGCGTGCCCCTGGGCGCGCCGTTGATGGAACTGCAAACCCTGCTGGACAACAGCGACCCGGCCCGCCAGGACCGCAACCAGCCTTGGCTGCTGGCGCCGATCGACCTGCAAGCGGTCAAGGCTGCCGGCGTGACCTTCGCCGCGAGCATGCTGGAGCGGGTGGTCGAAGAGCAGGCCAAGGGCGACCCAGCCGTGGCCGACGCCATCCGTGGCACCCTGGTGGCGCAGATCGGCAGCGACCTGTCGCAGATCGTCCCCGGCTCCGAGCAGGCCCAGGCCTTGCGCGCGGTACTGGTGGAGCAGGGCCTGTGGTCGCAGTACCTGGAAGTGGGCATCGGCCCCGACGCCGAGATCTTCACCAAGGCCCAGCCCCTGTCGGCGGTCGGCCACGGCGCGTTGATCGGCATCCACCCCAAGTCGAGCTGGAACAACCCCGAGCCGGAAGTGGTGCTGGCGGTGAACAGCCTCGGCAAGATCCAGGGCGCGATGCTAGGCAATGACGTCAACCTGCGCGACTTCGAAGGGCGCAGCGCGTTGCTGCTGTCCAAGGCCAAGGACAACAACGCCTCCACCGCGCTGGGGCCGTTCCTGCGCCTGTTCGACGACAGCTTCGACCTGGACGACGTACGCGCCGCCGAAGTGGACCTGTGCGTCACCGGCGACGATGGCTTCGTCATGCAGGGCCGCAGCTCGATGCGCCAAATCAGCCGCGACCCGGCCGACCTGGTGCAACAGACCCTCAACGAAAACCACCAATACCCCGATGGCCTGGTGCTGTTCCTCGGCACTCTGTTCGCCCCCAAGCAAGACCGCGACCAACCCGGCGGCGGCTTCACCCACAAACCGGGCGACGTGGTCAGCATCAGCAACCCACTGCTGGGCACCCTGTGCAACCGCGTCACCACCAGCGACCAGGCCCCAGCCTGGGAATTCGGCTTGCGCGCCCTGATCGAAAGCCTCGATCGCCGCGGGTTGTTGCAGGTGGCGGTGAAGGCACGCTGAGGTAGGAAATGGTTTATTGGCGCGAGCCCGCCAATAAACCAGGGGAGGATCTACACCAGTACTGAGGTCAAGTTGTAAGCGGAGTTACGCCCTTCCTTGCGGCCAAAAATCTTGAAGTGCTCTACCGGGTTCGCGCCTGCCGCTAACACATCACGGTTAAGCAACAGGTAATGAATCGGATCGAACGCCTCTTTAGTTGGCTTCAGGCTTTTCGTATAGGCCTGGAGGCGTTCGCTGATATTCAAGAAGTTATTGATTTCTTCCAGGGCCATTATCAGCAAGTGCTCTTCTTGACTGGCCTGGACAGGCGCATCTATGCCAGAAGGCGATGCAGTATCGGCCTCGGTGCAACGGGTCAACACGGCAATCAGCTGCTGTGCTGCCGGGGTGGACAGTGTTGAGTGGCGTTCAGCCAGTGCGAGCGAAAACGCGTGTTCAATCGCTTGGTTATCCGCCTTGTTCGATGGGCTTTGTGCGTCGGGCTTGGCATAAATCCAGCGGTCACTGATGCGGGTCGATAGTTCTCCATTTTTGAAGACACTATTGATATGGCCGAGTAATACAAGTTCGGCGGCAGTCAGGGAACGGTTGACCTTGGCGTCGGTCAGTTCTTCCAGGTCGGCGGGCCCTTCACCCAGAAGATTCAGGAACTCATTGAGCAGGCCCTGTTTCTGGTGGGCGATGACTTGGGCATTTGCCATGAAGGGTTCAAGCATCTCCAACTGGGCAATCAACTCCTGGCTGAATGTGTCGAAAAAGGCCTTGTCGTAAGGTACATGCACGCCATGACGCTTGATGAGTTGGTGATACATCGAATAGCAAAGCTCCCCTAGAGGGCGCGCGCCAATGATGAGTTCAACGTTGTTGGTGTGCGTCAGGAGTAGCTCATGCAGCACTTTCATTCTTGCAGGCTCGGCAACCGAGAAGTGCTCGCTGGAAATAAGTAGGCACGGCTTTTCACGGTCTGCCGCATCTACCAATGTATTGAGCAGTTGCTCTACCAGGGGCGCTGAAAAAACGGGAACTAACTCTTCCAGTAACTGGAAGGCAACAGCTTCTCCGTTCCCAGATCGAATAGCTTTGAAGTCGTCGATGTTGTTCAGTACGGGGTAGCTGATATTTTTCAACTGGCCCGTGTTTGAAAGAGTGTCCAAGCAACTTTGCAGGTAGCTGGTGCCGGTTTTTTTCAGTCCAATGTGAAGATAGATTTTCTCAAAGGTTTTGGCGGGCGCTGAGGTGCTGCTGGAAGTTGGCATGGGTTCGGTGTTCATAATTGTCGCTGTGGATGAGGTGACCGCGTCGGTTGGGACACTGGGCAGAGGGGGCGATTTATTCAAGAACAAATTATCCCAGTCAGCCTGCTGGAATAGATGCGCGGCGCCGATAGCGCGCAAGAACGACGGGATGACGTTTTTTTCAATCTGCAACGCGTCGTTGTAGCTTATTAGCGTGACATGCGAGTGGCCGAATACGTCTTGAAAGGCTGAAATGCGCTGGTCGAGGTTGAACAGCCAGGAATCATCCTTGGCATATAAAAAAGAGTTCTTGCTTATATGTTCTGGTTGTTTGTGTTTAAGCAGTTCGTTCCTATAGGAAATGCGATAGCTGTGCAGATCGCGCATGTAAATGATGAGCTGAATCGGGTGGGGCGAAAACATTGCCTGCAGCCTTGAAATTTCGTCTTCATATCTCAGGAGCGAGATACCTTCGGCGGAAAAGACAAGGGTGTTGCAGTTGGAGTTGGCTATGTAGTTTTTTATATGAGCTTCGGTGCGTTGGCGATACTGTTCATCGAAGCTCAAGGTCGAGTAGGTTTTGAACGAAGACGTTCGCTCCAATTGCATGGCTGCCGCATAAATTTCCACGTGATTGTTGGGGAAGTGGGCGCCTGTAAAAAAATCTATGCCATGGCAGAGCAGTGTTTCTCGATGCTTGCCAAGAAACCCCTGTATTGATGTCGACCCGGTTTTATGGAGGCCGGCATGTATGATGATGTTCTTGGTTGTCATGTTCTAGGCAGTGGCGTGCTGATTGTCGGGTTCTTGTGCGGGGGCGGCTCGTGTAAAGATGCCTTTGGTTTTCAGGTGGCTGATGATCGTGTCGATAGTTGCAGTCGCCGGCTCGTCTGAAGGCTGGAGATGGATTTCCGGAGCGACGGGTTTTTCATACGGGGAGTCAATTCCCGTAAAGTTCTTTATCAGGCCGGACCTCGCTTTTTTATACAGCCCCTTCACATCCCGTCGTTCACATTCCTGCAGCGGTACATCGACGAAGACTTCGATGAATTCATCCTTTGCGAGTAAGGCACGTGCGGCATCCCGATCGCGCTGGAAGGGTGAAATAAGCGCGACAATCACGATAAGCCCGGCATCGACAAAGAGCTTGGCTACTTCAGACACCCGGCGGATATTCTCTCTGCGGTCGTCATCACTGAACCCAAGGTCGTTACTCAGGGCATGACGTATGTTGTCGCCATCCAGTAAGTATGAGTGATGACCCATTCGTAGGAGTTCTAGCTCCAGCAGATTGGATAGTGTCGATTTTCCCGAGCCGCTCAGCCCTGTGAACCAGATGATGCAGGGTTTTTGGTGCTTCGTTGCGGCCCGTTGTTCCTTGTTGATTGAGTGGTATTGCCAAAGAACATCGTTATTCATCAAGCATCTCCGTCGCCGGGTTAGTAGTTACACGGCAGTTCAAAAGGGGAGGTTAGAGAAGTATCGGGCCATTGAGGCTGACGATGTTCGCCATTTCGACGTTTTGGAGCCTAACCAAAAAGGGCAGGATCATATCGCCATCACGCGAGTCGATGCCACTCCCTACCTCCCGGAACATCGTTAGAACCATCAACCCAGCCGTGGCGTATGCCTTTGGCTGACAAAGCCAAACAACGTATAGCCACTTAAGGTAAACAACGCCCCCAGCATCAGCGCCTGGGCGCCGGAGCTGTATAGCGCCAGGTAGCTGTAGGCCGAGGCGAGCAGGGCGATGAGGTTGGTCAGGCGGGCTTGGCCCGGGGCGATGCCGGCGGCTTTCTGAATGGTCATCACGGCGGCCATGGACAGGATGTAGGGCACGATGTTGGTGACCACCGCCAGGTTCACCAGGGTGTCGAACTGCTTGCTCAAGTCCGGGTTCAGGGTCATCAGCACCAGCACCGTTTGCAGGCCCAGTAGGATCGACATGCCCCACACGGGCGCCCCGGCGCTGTTGAGGCGGGCGAACACGGGCAGGAAGTAGCCGGCGTCGGCCGAGCTCTTGAACACCTGGGCGATGGTGAACTGCCAGCCCAGCAGCGAGCCGGCGCAGGCGACGATCATCATGCCCATCACCACATCGCCCACCAGGGGCGTGAACATCTTGGCGAACACCAGGCCGAAAGGCGCGGTGGAGCTGACCAGTTCCGGGTTGGCGACGATCCCGGCGATCACGTTGGTGGACAGGATGTACACCAGCGCCGCGCCGAGGGTGCCGCCCAATACGGCGATGGGCACGTTGCGCTCGGGGTTTTCCACGGCGTCGCTGTTGGCGCAGGCCGATTCCAGCCCCAGGAAGGCCCACAGGGTGATGGACACCGACGCCGTGGCCGCATGCCACCAGCTCGCGTCGTGGGGGTTCCAGGCGGCGCGGTAGACCGAGGCGTCGAACCAGAACCAACCGACCGTGGCCACCACCAGCACCGGGGCGATGATGCCCCACACCGTAACCGCGCCGATTTTGCCGGTAACCTGTGCGCCGCCAAAGTTGGGCAGGGTGGTCAGCCATAGCAGGGCGATGGTGGCCAGGCCGATCTGCAGGGCGCTCAACTGCCAGCCGAACAGTTCTTGCAGGTAGCCGATGGCGGTGATGCCGATGGCCACGTTGGCAATCAGCAGCGAGCTGCCGTAGGTGTAGTTGGTCAGGTAGTTGCCGGCCTTGCCGAAGGCGTATTCGGCGTAGCCACCCATGCCCCCGGCCTTGCGGCTGAGCATGCCGCACCGGGCGAAGGCGTAAGCCAGCGCCAGGGAGCCGGTGGCGGTCACCAGCCAGGACAGGATCGAAATGCCGCCGACCTCGGCCAGTTTGGCCGGCAGCAGGATGATCCCCGAGCCGAGCATGTTCACAGCGGTGAGCAGGGTTAGCTGCATCACGTTCATTTTCTTGGGCAGGGCCATCCAACCAATCCTTGGGCGCGGGGAAGGCTGTAGCTGTAGCGGATTATCGGCGTGATGCCAAGTGGACATTTGCCCGGCGAAGCGCCACTCTCGCCGGGGTTTGCCAATGGCTAAAGCGAATCTTTGCGTGACGCCTGGCGATTACGAGCGTCATAGACCCGAACGAGCGGCGCGGCATGGCCTGCGCCGGCTCTCGGAATTTTGAAAGAGGGAGACCTTTTATGATCGTCAAACCGCGTGTCCGTGGTTTTATTTGCGTGACCACCCACCCGGTTGGCTGCGAAGCCAACGTCAAGCACCAGATCGACTACGTTACCGCCCAGGGGCCGATTGCCAACGGGCCGAAGAACGTTTTGGTGATCGGGGCTTCCACCGGCTATGGCCTGGCAGCGCGCATCAGCGCCGCGTTCGGCTGTGGCGCCAACACCCTGGGCCTGTTCTTCGAGCGTGAAGGCGACGCAGGCAAACTGGGCACCGCCGGCTGGTACAACAGCGCCGCGTTCCACAAGTTCGCCGAGGCCAAGGGCCTGGTGACCAAGAGCATCAATGGCGACGCGTTCTCCGATGCCATCAAGCAGATCACCATCGACACCATCAAGAAAGACTTCGGCGGCAAGATCGACCTGGTGGTCTACAGCCTCGCCTCGCCACGGCGCACCCACCCCAAAACCGGCGAAGTGTTCAGCTCCACCCTCAAGCCGTTGGGCAAGTCCATCACCTTGCGTGGGGTGAACACCGACAAGGAAGTGGTGCAGGACACCACCCTGGAACCGGCGACCCAGGAAGAGATCGACGGCACCATCGCGGTCATGGGCGGTGAAGACTGGCAGATGTGGATCGACGCCCTGCATGGCGCCGGTGTCCTGGCCGAAGGCGCGAAAACCACCGCGTTCACCTACCTGGGCGAAAAACTCACCCAGGACATCTACTGGAACGGTTCCATTGGCGAAGCCAAGAAGGACCTGGACAAGAAAGTCGTGGGCATCCGCCAGCAACTGGCCGATATCCAGGGCGACGCCCGGGTATCCGTGCTCAAGGCTGTGGTGACCCAGGCCAGTTCGGCGATCCCGATCATGCCGCTGTACCTGTCGCTGCTGTTCAAGGTGATGAAGGAGCAGGGCAGCCACGAAGGTTGCATCGAGCAGGTCTATGGGCTGTTCCGCGAGAGCCTGTACGGCAGCAACCCGCTGATCGACGAAGAAGGTCGCCTGCGTGCCGACTACAAGGAACTGGCCCCCGAGGTACAGGACCGCGTCAAGGCGCTGTGGGACCAGGTCACCAGCGAAAACCTGCACGAATTCACCGATTTTGCCGGCTACAAGCAGGAGTTCCTGCGCCTGTTCGGCTTCGAGATCGAAGGCGTGGACTACGAGGCTGATGTCAGCCCCGATGTTGAGATCAAGAACCTGATCCAGGGTTGATCTGCACCCCTCCAACCCTTGCCCGGTGACGGGCAAGGGTTTTTTATTGCCGGGTGATTTTGCTGGGCGAGGGGCGGGGCGCTTCAGTCCTCGGCGATGTCCACATGGCGCGTCTCACCCAGGCACAACAGCCCCACCAGCAGGCTCACCCCAGTGATGACCACCGGGTACCACAGGCCATAGAAGATATCGCCGGTGTACACCACCAGGGCAAAGGACACCGTGGGCAGGAAGCCGCCGAACCAGCCGTTGCCGATGTGGTACGGCAACGACATGGAGGTGTAGCGGATGCGCGTGGGGAACAACTCCACCATCAGCGCTGCCAGCGGCCCGTAGCACATGGCGGAAATCAGGATAAGGGCGACGATCAACGCCACGATCATCGGCTTGTTGACCAATTGCGGGTCGGCCTGCTGCGGATAACCGGCCAAGGTGACCGCGCCGCGCAGGGCCGCTTCGTCGTAGCCGTCGATGCGCACGTCGCCAATGCTCACCTGCACCTCACTGCCGGCCGGGGCGGCGGCGCTGTGGTAGGGCAGGCCCTGCTTGACCAGGAAAGTCTTGACCTTGTCGCAAGGGCTGTCGAAACGCGCCTTGCCCACCGGGTCGAACTGGAAGGTGCAGGTGGCCGGGTCGGCCAGGACGGTGATCGGCGCCTGGCGGCTGGCCTGGTCCACCAAGGGGTTGGCGTAGTGGGCCAGGGCCTTGAAGATCGGGAAGTACAGCACCGTGGCCAGCAACAGGCCGAGCATCAGCACCGGTTTGCGCCCGACTTTGTCCGACAGCCAGCCAAAGAAAATAAAGAACGGCGCGCCGATCACCACGCTGACAATCAGCAGGCCGTTGGCCAGGGCCGGGTCCATTTTCAGGAATTGGGTAAGGAAAAACAGCACGTAGAACTGCGCGGCATAAAACGTCACCGCTTGCCCGGCGTTGATGCTGAACAGGGCGATCAGCACCACCTTGAGGTTCTCCCACTGGCCGAACGACTCGCGGATCGGCGCCTTGCAAACCTTGCCTTCGCCTTTCATTTTCACGAAGGCCGGGGACTCGTGCAGGCTCAGGCGGATCCAAGTGGAAATGCCCAGCAGTACGATCGACAGCAAAAACGGAATGCGCCAGCCCCAGACCTCGAACTGATCGCCGGTGAAGTAGCGGCATGCCAGCACCACCAGCAGCGACAGCAATAGGCCCAGGGTGGCGGTGGATTGAATCCAACTGGTGTGGAAACCGCGCTTGCCCATGGGTGCGTGCTCGGCGACGTAAGTGGCCGCGCCGCCGTACTCGCCGCCCAGGGCCAGGCCTTGGAGCATGCGCAGCACTACCAGGATGATAGGCGCAGCAATGCCGATGCTGGCGTAGGTGGGCAAAAGGCCGACGCAGAATGTGGCCACGCCCATCAGCACGATGGTGGCGAGGAAGGTGTACTTGCGCCCGATCATGTCCCCCAGGCGCCCGAACACCAGGGCACCGAAGGGCCGCACGATAAACCCGGCGGCGAACGCCATCAGGGCGAAGATGAATGCCGTGGTGTCGTTGACCCCGGCGAAGAACTGCTTGCTGATGACCGCCGCGAGGGCGCCGTAGAGGAAAAAGTCATACCACTCGAACACCGTCCCCAGGGACGACGCGAAGATGACCTTGCGGGTTTCCTGTTGGCTGACCGCTTCACGCGGGACGTCCAGGGTTTGAGCACGTTCTGACATAGGGGTGTCCCTCACAGTGATGACTTATTGTTGTTCCACTGTCGGCGCCGGGATTGGCGCCTTTTACTGCGTGATTCAGATGCTGTAGGTGCCAGGCGTGACAGCCCTGGCGTTTTGCGGGGCCTGCCTGGCCCCCGCGGTTTCGGGGCTGAGGATCAGTTGTGCGGCTTTCTCCGCGATCATCAGGGTGGGTGAACAGGTGTTGCCCGAGGTGATGCTGGGCATGATCGAGGCGTCGGCGATGCGCAGGCCCGGGATGCCGTGCACCCGCAACTGGGCATCGACCACGGCATCGCGGCCCTGGCCCATGCGGCAGGTGCCCACCGGGTGGAAAATCGTCGTGCCGATGCGCGCCGCGGCTTCGTGCAGCTGTTCGTCGCTGCGCAGCTCGGCGCCTGGCAGGTATTCGCTGGGGCTGAAGCGTTGCAGGGCCGGGGCGGCGACGATGCGCCGGGTCAGGCGAATGGCGTCGGCGGCCACCCGCAGGTCTTCGGGGTGGCTCAGGTAATTAGGCTGGATCAGCGGCGCCTGGCGCGGGTCGGCGCTGGCGATGTCGATGCGCCCACGGCTGTGGGGGCGCAGGTCGCAGACCGAGGCGGTGAACGCCGGGAAGCTGTGCAGCGGCTCGCCGAAACGCTCCAGGGACAGGGGCTGTACGTGGTATTCCAGGTTGGCGCGCTGCTGCTCGGGGCCGGAGCGGGCAAAGGCGCCGAGTTGGCTGGGGGCCATGGACAGCGGGCCGCTGCGGTCGTACAGGTAGCGCAGGCCCATGGCCATCTTGCCCCACAACGAGCCGGCGATCTGGTTCAGGGTGCGCGCGTTGTGCAGCTTGTAGATCAGGCGCAGTTGCAAGTGATCCTGCAGGTTACCGCCCACCCCGGGCAGTTCGTGGCGCACGCCGATGCCCAGTTGCTTGAGCAGCGGCGCGGGGCCGATGCCGGAGCGTTGCAGGATGCCCGGCGAGCCGACGGCGCCGGCGCAGAGGATGATCTCCCGACGCGCGCGCCAGGTCTGGGCCCGGCCCTGAAAGTGGCCGCTGACCTGGCTGGCGCGGCCGTCTTCAAGCAGCACGCGGTCGACGTCGACATCGGTGAGCACGGTGAGGTTGGGGCGCTGGCGGATTGGCTTGAGGAAGGCCTTGGCGGCGTTCCAGCGGATGCCGGCCTTCTGGTTGACCTGGAAGTAGCCGCAGCCTTCGTTGTCGCCACCGTTGAAGTCATCGATGGCAGCGATGCCGCTTTGCCCGGCCGCTTCGCGAAAGGCGTCGAGCACCGGCCAGGACAGGCGCTGGCGTTCGATCCGCCATTCGCCGCCGGCGCCGTGCAGCTGCGACTCGCCGGCAAAGTGGTTTTCGCTGTGCTTGAACAGGGGCAGCACGTCCTGCCAGGCCCAGCCCGGGTTGCCCTGGGCCGCCCAGGCGTCGTAGTCCTGGGCCTGGCCGCGCATGTAGATCATGCCGTTGATCGAGGAACAACCGCCCAGCACCTTGCCCCGTGGGTAGCTCAGGCTGCGGCCTTGCAGGCCGGGTTGGGGTTGGGTCTTGAAGCACCAGTCGGTGCGTGGGTTACCGATGCAGAACAAATAACCCACCGGAATGTGGATCCAGGGGTAGTTGTCGCGGCCCCCGGCTTCGAGCAGGAGCACGCGGTGCGCTGGGTTGGCGGACAGGCGATTGGCCAACAGGCAACCCGCCGGGCCGGCGCCTACCACCACATAGTCGTATGGCTGTTGCATCCCTGGCGTCCCCGTTTGTTTTTGTTATTGCGCACCATCCTAGTTGCTCGCGCACCCAAACAAACATGAGTTTTTTGCCGACCGCTTGTGCGTTTTCGCCCCAGGAACGCCCACAGCCCAGTGCCTGGCGAGGATGACGGTCTTTTCATTCATCCAAAACCGTTTTTTACGCCCGCTACGCGACCGAGCGCGGGCAAGCCCGTGCTACAACGACGAGGCGGGTTTTTCCGATTGTTCGTCCAAACGGTCGGATTCAAACAGCCGCGCCAGCTCTTCGCGGGCTTCCTGGGCGGTTTGCATGACCTTGGCGGCGTCGTCGTAGACCGCGTGCTGGGCGGCCAATACCTGTTCGTCGTGGAGCTTGAAGCGGTCGATCCGCGCTTGCGCCTGGGTCGGGCTCAGGCCCAGGCCGACCAGGGTACGGCGGCTCATTTCCAGGCTGGAGTAGAACGTTTCGCGCACGGCTTGGGCATCGAGGTCCACCAGGCGATGCACGTGCTGGCGGTTACGGGCGCGGGCGATGATTTTCATGTGGGGGTAGCGCTTGCGCACGATTTCGGCGGTCTTGATGTTGGTTTCCGGGTCATCCGTGGCAATAACGAAGAACTCGGCTTGCTCGACCTTGGCCGCGCTGAGGATTTCCGGGCGCATCGGGTCGCCGTAGAACACCGGCAAACCGCCGAAACTGCGGGTCAACTCGATGGTTTCCACCGAGGTGTCCAGGGCCACGAACTGGATGTTCTGCGCCCGCAGGATCCGCGCCACGATCTGGCCCATGCGGCCCATGCCCGCGATCACCACCCGGGGGGCATCGGTGTCGATGCTGCGCAAATGCTCGGGCACCGGCACCACGGCAGGCTTGGCCTGGATCAGGCGCCCGCACAGCAGTAACAACAATGGCGTCAGGGCCATGGACAGGGTGATGGTCAGCACCAGCAAGTCGTACAGGCGCGGCTCGAACAGGCCTTGGTCGCGGCCGATCTTGAACACCACGAAGGCAAACTCGCCGCCCGCCGCCAACACCACCCCCAGGCGCAGGGCATTGAGTTGGCCCAGGCCCCCGGCGAGGCGGCCGACCACATAGAGCAACGGCAGCTTAATCAGGATCAGCAGCAGCGTTAGGCCCAGCACCGCTGCCGGGGCGCTGAACAGCAGGCTGATATTGGCGCCCATGCCGACGCTGATGAAAAACAGCCCCAGCAGCAGGCCTTTGAAGGGCTCGATCTGCGCTTCGAGTTCATGGCGGTACTCCGAATCCGCCAGCAGCAGCCCGGCCAGGAACGCCCCCAAAGCCATGGACACGCCCACCAGGTCCATCAGCCACGCGGTGCCGATCACCACCAGCAGCGCGGTGGCGGTGGACACTTCCCGCAGCCCGGTGCGGGCGACGATGCGAAACACCGGGCGCAGCAGGTAGCGCCCGCCGATCACCACCACCGCGATGCTGCCCAGCACTTGCAGGCCGTGGTTGAGGTCTTGGGCGGCGGTGGTGGAGTGATCGCCACCGGCCAGCACCGGGACCATAGCGATCAGGGGAATGGCAGCGATGTCCTGGAACAGCAGAATGGCAAACGCCAGGCGCCCGTGGGGCGCGGTCAGCTCCTTGCGTTCGGCCAGGCTTTGCAGGCCGAACGCCGTGGACGACAGTGCCAGGCCCAGGCCCAGCACAATCGCGCTGTTGAGCGGTTGGCCAAATACGAAGAGTGCCACGGTGCCGATCACCGAACCGGTCAGCAGCACCTGGGCCAGGCCCACGCCGAACACCGCTTTGCGCATCACCCACAGGCGCCGGGGCGACAGCTCCAGGCCGATGATGAACAGCAGCAGCACCACACCTAGCTCGGAGATATGGCTGACGCTTTGCGGGTTGCCAATCAACCCCAGCACCGACGGCCCGATAATCACCCCGGCAAACAGGTAACCCAGTACGGCGCCCAGTTGCAGGCGCTTGGCCAGGGGCACGGTAAGCACCGCCGCAAAGAGGAACACAACAGCGGCTTGCAACAGGTTGCCTTCGTGGGGCATGGGCGTACTCCGGGACGTCTGGGCGGGGAACCGGCGACGGGTGCCGGCCGGGCAGGGCGCGATTCTACCGGGGTGGCGGGGGCGCTGCAGCGCTAATCAGGCCTGGGTTACGGTTTCCAGGTTCGCCCCGATATGTACGAAGGCGCGTTTGACGTACTCATCCTTTTCCCCCACCGGGGCAAAGTTGTGCAACACCTCTCGCGCCTCGGTCTGGCCCTTGAGCCGTGCGATCAGCCACGCCGCGAGGTAAGACGACGCCAGGCACCCCCCGGCGGTGGCGACGTTGCCCACGGCGCGAAAGGGCTGGTTGAGCACCTTGATACCCGCAGCCACCACCCAGGGCTTGCTGGTGTTGTCGGTACAAGCGGTGTGGTCTTCCAGCAGGCCCAGCTTGGCCAGCAGGTAAGTGCCGGAGCACTGGGCGGCGAGCAATTGGCGGCGCGGGTTCAGGGCCCGTAGCGTGGCCATGAGCGGTGCGCTCTGGCAAACATCCATGATGTCCAGGCTGCTGCCGACCCATACCGCATCGGCCCGGCACGCCTCTTCGAGATCGATGTGGGCATTGAGGGTCAGGCCGTTCATCGACGTGACCTGGGCCGTGGGCGCGGCGATGCTGACGCGCCAGTGCGGGTCCCCCAGCAGGGCGATGCGGCTCAACAGGGTGTAGGCGATGATCGAATCCAACTCGTTGAAGCGGTCAAAGGTCAGGATTGCAATGTGCATGGCGGTTTCCGAGGGGCGTGAGGTGCGAGGTGTTGGATGCTCAACCGGGATCTCACTACTGGAACTGCACAAGAGGTCACACAAACTGGTTCAGCGGTGGCGCTGAGTATGGTTGATAACGCTGATTTGGCCGGGTGGGTGGGCGATTTCTTTTGTTGGGCCATTGAGTTAGTGCTAGCGCTGGCTTTTCCTGTGCCGGGATTTATCTGCGCAGGTGAATGACAACGGTTGCCAACCCCTGCACTTTCTGAGAAAACCCAGCCCTTCAAGCCTCGGACATAGGCGCACTGACGAGTAGACACTCATGAACGAGCCATTGCAGGTGACGGATATTCAGCTCGGCGAGGGCAAGGAAGTGGTCAAGGGGGCCTTGATTACCACTCAGTACCGGGGGTTTCTGGAAGATGGCACCTCGTTCGATTCCTCATACGAGCGGGGCAAGCCGTTCCAGTGTGTGATCGGCACGGGGCGGGTCATCAAAGGGTGGGATCTGGGGTTGATGGGAATGAAAGTGGGGGGCAAACGCAGGCTGTGGGTGCCGGCGCCTCTGGCGTATGGCGAGCGTTCCATGGGCGCCCATATCAAGCCCCACTCGAACCTGGTGTTCGAGATCGAGTTGCTCGAGGTGCTGACCCGGGACGATTGAGACCGTCACACAAAGCTCGCCCGCCACGGCGGGTGGCGTCGCCTAAACAAACCGGGTGTTTCATTGCGTCACCCCCGGCGCGCCGAAAAGGAAGGGGTCGGCCCAGCGGGTTTTCGCGTTGTGGGCTTTGGTGGCTGCGTCGGGCGGGCGGACCATTTGCACGGTGGTGCTGCCGTCGCTGCCGTTGTAGACCACCGCGCTGGTGCCGCCATCGAGGTAGCTGGCCATGGTAGCCAGGTTGATGGCCACCAGCGCACTGCTGACCCCGGTGTTACCCAGGCGACGGCCCAGGTCGTAGCCTTCGTCGACATTGCCCAGCTCAATACCGGTGCCGTCGGTGTTGAGGGTGTGCAGGGTGTTGTTGAGGGCAATCAGGCCGTCGATGTTGTCGGTGCTGTCGTAGAATACCCGCACCGGGGCAGCGCCTTCGGGCAAGGTGTTCAGGGCTTTGAGCCAGGCGCCTTGCAAGGCTTTGACCTGTAGCGCGGGCTTGAGGCGCTTGCCGGTTTCGTCGCTCATCGCCACTTTGATCGGGCGGTGCAGGTAACCGAGCATGGGCGCGGCGTCGAACTCCTTGACCTGGTGTTCGGCCCAGCGCACGGGTAGCCAGGGGGTGGGTGTGAAATGGCCGGGGCCGCGATTGCTAAGGGTTTGCCACAGCTCGGGGAGTTGGGCGTGCCAGTAGGCGCTTGGCATGGTGCCGGGGCCATGCGCATTCTCCACGCCTTCCGCCTGCTTCTTGGCCGCATAGATATCGTCGAATAAAAAAGAATGCTTCCAGTAGAAGGCCCATAACTTGCCCATATCGGTGCGCTTGTTTTGGTTGTCCTCTTCTTCGTTGCTGGCGAACGGGCGTAGGTATTGATCGACCCGATCCGAGCGCGATACCAGCAGGCCGGTCATGCTTTCGTAAACCTTGGGTACGAAGTGGCCATCCTGGAGCCACGGTGTTCCGGCGACCCGGTAACCGCTGCGGGTTACATCACCATCACGGCTGATAATCAGGGCCTCAGGTACCTCCTGGTGGTCATCAAAAAACTGGAAGAGCTTTTCGAGCATGGCTTGGGCATGCGTGGTGTTATCGGCCTCCTGCCATAAGAACAGGGTTACACCGAGGGTGGCCTTATTACGGCCACTGAGAATGTCGCTTTCGGCGCCCATATTGTGTGGCTGTTTAGGAGGCCCCAGTGCAAAGGTCGGCAAGGGCCAGTAGGCCACGGCATCGCGGGCGGAATGGCGGAAGGCAACCCGAGTATTGAGCGCGGCAACAGTACGGCGACTGTCCGCGCCATACGGATACGCCTTAGGGTCTGAAGAAAATATCGAACTGAAGTTGTCGTTCTTTTTCTGAATGAGTCGCCAGATCTTGGAGTGATGGTCCTGATCCACCGCTAACCCCGCCGCCCTGATTTCCAGTGCATAGGTCCGTTCACGTTCCGCGATTTGCTCGGCGGTCAGTGGCGCCGGTTGCGTAACCGCCAGCCTTGGATTGACCCACTGCATCAGGGCCTTGGCGCCCCATACCGCGCCATACAGCAGCGCCACGACACCGCACACGGCAGCCAGGCCAACGAGGGTGGGTGGCGCAATGTTTCTCATCGTCATTTCTTCTGTCTCTAAGTACGTTATCGCTTGATAGGTCACGAACGTCAGCCAACCGAGAACCAGTACGAACCCGATCCAGAGGAAAGCCTTTAAGCGCGGTCGGCTGCTCATGATTGACCTCCTGTGTGGCCGGGCCTTCTGACCAGTGGGGGCGGCGTCATTGGCACCAATTCCGGGGATGGGAATGTTCCTTCGTCGTAGTACAGGTAGTTGGCAGTGACCAAGGCTCGCGCCTGGGCACTGAGCTTTGGCCAGCCAGGCATTTGTGTTATCCCGTCGTTGAACAGCTCCTTACTCATCCGCCAATCCGCCAATCCGCCAATCCGCCACCGCAATCAGCACCTCACGAATATGCGGATCGTCCAAACATTTACCCTGCCCCACCGCCACATCCATCGCCGTCACCCAGCGGTGGTTTTCCGGGCTGCGCAACACCGCCGAGTGATAACTGTTGTTGCCCCATTCGTTGGGGTCGACTGCCAGGCGTGCGCGGATTTCGTTGGGGGTTTCTTCGCGTTCGATCAAGAAATAACCGACCGGGCTGAGCATCTTTGCTGAAGCCCTCGCCGAACATTTCCAGCAGGTTGTTGGTGGCATTGGCGAAAAACCCGCCGCCCTTGGCGAAGTGGCGGTCCAGGCGATTGTCGAAAACGTCCTGATACTGGGTGCGCAGCTTGGTCGGGTCGCCGTTCTTGTCGCGTTTTATCTCGTTGGGCGCAGCGCGATACCCCCAGTAGAACGGGATGAAACAACTGCGGGTGGTTTTATCGGTGCTGCGTTTGTAGAGGTAGGTGTCGGGGTCGTCGGCGACTTCCTCGGCGCTACCGCGCCGCTCCTTCACCGGGGTCGCCTTCGCCGCCGCGAAGTCCGCCCCATACCGCCCCGCACACAAATCCGGGCGGTGCAGGCGCTCGTTCAAGCCTTGCATCAGCCCGGTTTCCACTGACTCATAGGCGGCGCCGGGGTCATTGACGCCATGCAAAAAAATCACAATACCGGGCATATCCCGAGGGATGGCGATCAGTCGATCGCTCGGCCGATTCGGCACAAGCCGGGTGCGCAGTTCGGCGATTACGGCGTAGGTGGGGTTGCTCATCGGGGGCGTCCTTGTGTGGCTGAGGGCGACGGACGCTCATCTACGGGAAAGGGATAGCGGTTCGCCTGAGCGCACAAATATGAGCATGGGGTAAGTGAAACCACATGTCGGACAGGGGCCATGCACGAGTAGGACCGATCCGAAAATGCTCATGCTGCCCGTGGGGTGAGGGCAGGAGCCTGGAGCAGAGACAGAACGCCCACGGGGGCAACTTGGAGTCAAAAAAAACCCACCCGCTTCGCTAGAAGGGGTGGGCTTTTTTACGCTGGGAAGATCAGACCTTGACGATCCAGCCTGCTGGCGCTTCGATGTCGCCGGTTTGTACGCCGGTCAGCTCTTTGTAGAGCTTCTGGGTCACAGGGCCGACTTCGGTCTGGCTGTGGAACACGTGCAGGTGATCCTTGTAGCTGATGCCACCGATGGGCGTGATGACCGCAGCGGTGCCGCAGGCGCCGGCTTCTTTGAAATCGGCCAGTTTGTCGACAAATACGTCGCCTTCAATCACTTCCAGCCCCAGGCGCGATTTGGCCAGTTCGATCAACGACAGGCGGGTGATACCCGGCAGGACCGACGGCGAGTTCGGCGTGACGAACTTGTCGTCATGGGTGATCCCGAAGAAGTTGGCCGAGCCGACTTCCTCGATTTTCGAGTGGGTCTGCGGGTCCAGGTAGATGCAATCGGCGAAGCCGGTTTTTTTCGCCTGGGAGCCGGGCATCAGGCTGGCGGCGTAGTTGCCGCCGACCTTGGCGGCGCCGGTGCCGTTGGGGGCGGCGCGGTCGTAGCCGGAGATCAGGAAGTTGTGCGGGGTCAGGCCGCCCTTGAAGTAGGCGCCCACCGGGATGCAGAAGATCGAGAAGATGAACTCGGGTGCGGTACGCACGCCGATGTTGTCACCCACGCCAATCACGAACGGGCGCAGGTACAGCGCGCCGCCGGTGCCGTACGGCGGGATGAAGCGCTCGTTGGCGCGCACCACGTCCTTGCAGGCCTGGATAAAGGCGTCGGTCGGCACATGCGGCATCAGCAGGCGCGCGCAGCTGCGTTGCATGCGCAGGGCATTCTGGTCCGGGCGGAACAGGTTGATCGAGCCGTCCTTGCAGCGGTAGGCCTTCATGCCTTCGAAGCATTGCTGGCCATAGTGCAGGGCAGTGGAGCCCTCGCTGATGTGCAGCACGTTGTCTTCGGTCAGGGTGCCTTTGTCCCACTCGCCGTCGCGAAAGTAAGACAGAAAACGTTTGTCAGTCTTGATGTAGTCAAAACCCAGTTTGTCCCAATTGATGCTTTCGTTACCCATGACACCCTCTATCACTTGACATCCGCCTGGTCGAAGCAGGCTTCTGGTTTTTGCTGGATGGGCGCAACGATACTCCATTGCGCGGCTGTGTGGGAGCAGGCTCGCTCCCACACGCTCAACACTGACTAAATGTGCAGCGCGTGCCCCAGTGCCCGCAGGGCGGCTTCATGCACCGCTTCGCCCAGTGTGGGGTGAGCGTGGATGGTGCCGGCGATGTCTTCCAGGCGCGCGCCCATTTCCAGGGACTGGCCGAACGCCGTAGACAGCTCGCTGACGCCCACGCCCACCGCTTGCCAACCGAGGATCACATGGTTGTCGCGCCGTGCCACCACCCGCACGAACCCGGCCTTGGATTCCAGGCTCATGGCCCGGCCGTTGGCAGCGAACGGGAAGTTGGCGACGACGCAGTCCAGCCCGGCGGCCTTGGCTTCGTCCGGGGTTTGGCCGACCACCACCAGTTCCGGGTCGGTGAAGCACACGGCGGCGATGGCGGTGGGGTTGAACTCGCGGTGTTTGCCGGCGATCACTTCCGCGACCATCTCGCCTTGGGCCATGGCGCGGTGGGCGAGCATCGGTTCGCCGCTGAGGTCGCCGATGGCCCAGACGTTGCGCATGCTGGTCTGGCAACGGTTGTCGACTTTGATCGATGAGCCGTTCATCGCCAGGTCCAGGGCTTCGAGGTTGAAACCTTGGGTGTTGGCTTTGCGGCCCACGGCCACCAGCACCTGGTCGGTGGGCAGGTTCAGGCGTTCGCCCTGGGGGTCACGCACTTGCAGGGTGTTGGTCTGGGCGTCGAAGCCCTCGACACTGTGCTTGAGGTAGAGCTTCACGCCGAGTTTCTTCAGTGCCTCGTGCACAGGCTGGGTCAGTTCGCCGTCGTAGGCTGGTAGGATGCGCTCCTGGGCCTCGACCACGCTGACCTGGGCCCCGAGCTTGGCGTAGGCCGTGCCCAGTTCCAAACCGATGTAGCCACCGCCGACCACCACCAGGCGCTTGGGCACCGAGGTGGGCGCCAGGGCTTCGGTGGACGAAATGATCGCCCCGCCAATGGGCAGCATCGGCAGGTTGACGCTTTTCGAGCCGGTGGCCAGCAGCAGGTGTTCGCACTGGATGCGTGTGTTGGCGCCTTCAATCTCGACGGTCTTGCCGTCGACAATCCGCGCCCAGCCCTGTATGACCTGAACCTTGTGTTTTTTCAGCAGGGCCGCGACGCCGCTGGTCAGGCGATCGACGATGCCGTCCTTCCACTCCACGCTTTTGCCGATGTCCAGGGTGGGCGCCGCGACCTGGATGCCCAGGGCCGAGCCCTGGCTGTGCTGGCGGGTCTGGTGCAGTTGCTCGGCGACGTGGATCAAGGCCTTGGACGGGATGCAGCCGATGTTCAGGCAGGTGCCGCCCAGGGCCTGGCCTTCGACCAGGACGGTGGTGATCCCCAGTTGGCCGGCGCGGATGGCCGCCACATAGCCGCCAGGGCCGCCGCCGATAATCAGCAGCGTGGTATTGAGCGTCTGTTGCATGTCTTACTCCACAAACAGGCTGGCGGGTTGCTCGAGCAGGCCACGGATGGCCTGGATAAACAGCGCCGCGTCCATGCCGTCGACCACCCGGTGATCGAAGGAACTGGAGAGGTTCATCATTTTGCGAACCACGATCTGGCCTTTGATAACCATCGGCCGTTCGACGATTTTGTTCACGCCGACGATGGCCACTTCCGGCAGGTTAAGTACCGGGGTGCTGACGATGCCGCCCAACGCGCCCAGGCTGGTCAGGGTGATGCTCGACCCCGACAGCTCATCGCGGCTGGCCTTGCCGTTGCGCGCGGCGTTGGCCAGGCGTGCGATCTCCGCGGCGCTGTCCCACAGGCTGCGGGCTTCGGCATGGCGCACCACCGGCACCATCAGGCCCACGTCGCTCTGGGTGGCGACGCCCACGTGCACCGCGCCGAGGCGGGTGATGACCTGGGCCTGGTCGTCGTAACGGGCGTTGATCTGCGGGAAGTCGCGCAGGGCCACCACCAGGGCACGCACCAGGAACGGCAGCAAGGTCAGCTTGCCGCGGCTGGCACCGTGTTTTTCGTTGAGGTGGGCGCGCAGCTCTTCCACGGCGGTCACGTCGATTTCCTCGACATAACTGAAATGAGCGGCGCGCTGGGTGGCGTCCTGCATGCGCTGGGCGATCTTGCGGCGCATGCCGATCACCGGGATCTGCTGCTCGTCATGGCGCTCGGCGTACGCCGCCGGGGCCGCGGCGCGGGCCGTGCCCTGGGCGAGGTAGGCGTCGAGGTCTTCGTGCAGGATGCGCCCGGCGGGGCCGCTGCCCTGGACCAGGCGTAGCTGGATGCCGGCGTCCAGCGCATGCTTGCGCACCGCTGGCGAGGCCAGTGGGCGCTCGTCGGCGCTACGTGCCACGGGCGCCTGTGGCGCTGGGCGGCTGACGGGGACAGCGGGTTTGGCCAGTGGGGCCGCCATTGCGGGCGCTGGCGTCGGGGCCGCTTGCGCGGTTTCGACCGGCGCAACCTTGGCGGGCGCGGCGGGCGGCGCATCCTTGACGTTACCCGCGCCTTCGACCTCGATGCTGATAAGGATGCTGCCCACGGCCATCACTTCGCCGGGCTGGCCGCCCAGGGCGATGACCTTGCCGTGCACCGGGGAGGGGATGTCGACCATGGCCTTGTCGGTCATGACATCGGCCAGCACTTGGTCTTCAACCACCATGTCGCCGACCTGGACGTGCCACACCGACAGTTCTACTTCTGCGATGCCTTCGCCGATGTCCGGCATCTTGATGACGTGCGTACCCATTTAAACCTCCATGACCCGATGCAAAGCCGCGCCCACGCGGGACGGCCCAGGGAAATACGCCCATTCCTGCGCGTGGGGGTAGGGCGTGTCCCAACCCGTGACACGCTCGATGGGCGCTTCCAGGTAGTGGAAGCAATGCTCTTGCACCAGCGCCACCAACTCGGCGCCGAAACCGCAGGTGCGGGTGGCTTCGTGGACGATCACGCAGCGGCGGGTTTTTTTCACCGAGTTGACGATGGTTTCCAGGTCCAGCGGCCACAGGCTGCGCAGGTCGATGACCTCGGCGTCGATGCCGGATTCTTCGGCCGCCACTTGCGAGACATAGACGGTGGTGCCGTAGGTGAGGATGGTCACGTCCTTGCCTGGGCGGGTGATGGCAGCCACATCCAGTGGCACCGTGTAGTAGCCGTCCGGCACTTGTGCGGCGGGGTGTTTGGACCACGGCGTTACCGGGCGGTCGTGGTGGCCGTCGAACGGGCCGTTGTACAGGCGCTTGGGCTCCAGGAAGATCACCGGGTCATCGTTTTCGATGGAGGCGATCAGCAGGCCCTTGGCGTCGTAGGGGTTGGAGGGCATCACGGTGCGCAGGCCGCAGACCTGGGTGAACACCGCTTCGATGCTCTGGCTGTGGGTCTGGCCGCCGTAGATGCCGCCGCCGCAGGGCATGCGCATGGTCATCGGTGCGGTGAACTGGCCCGCCGAGCGGTAGCGCAGGCGCGCCGCTTCGGAAATGATCTGGTCCGAGGCCGGGTACACGTAGTCGGCGAACTGGATTTCCGCCACCGGCCGCAGGCCATAGGCGCCCATGCCCACGGCAACGCCGATGATGCCGCTTTCGGAGATCGGCGCGTCGAACACCCGGGAGGTGCCGTACTTGGTCTGCAAGCCTTCGGTGCAACGGAACACGCCGCCGAAGTAGCCCACGTCCTGGCCGAACACGACCACGTTGTCGTCACGCTCAAGCATCACATCCATGGCCGAGCGCAGGGCCTGGATCATGGTCATGGTAGTGGTGGTCATGGCGGTTTCCAGCTCGATTTGGTTGTTGTGATCGTTCATGTCAGATCCCCAACTCTTGACGCTGGCGCTTCAAGTGCTCCGGCATCTCTTTATAGACATCCTCGAACATGCTCGCCGCGCTCGGGATCTGCCCGCCGGAAAGCGTGCCGTACTGCTCCGCCTCTTTTTGCGCGGCGATCACCTGGGCTTCGAGTTCGGCGCTGACCGCCGCGTGTTCTTCCTGCGACCATTGGCCGATTTTCACCAGGTGCTGCTTGAGGCGGGCAATCGGGTCGCCCAACGGGAAGTGGCTCCAGTCGTCGGCGGGGCGGTACTTGGACGGATCGTCCGAGGTCGAGTGCGGGCCGGCGCGGTAAGTCACCCACTCGATCAGGGTCGGCCCCAGGTTGCGCCGCGCCCGTTCGGCGGCCCAGGCGGAAGCGGCGTAGACCGCGATGAAGTCGTTGCCATCGACCCGCAGCGAGGCGATGCCACAGCCCACGCCACGGCCGGCGAAGGTGGTGGCTTCACCACCGGCGATGGCTTGGAAGGTGGAGATTGCCCATTGGTTGTTGACCACGTTGAGGATCACCGGCGCCCGGTAGACGTGGGCAAAGGTGAGGGCGGTGTGGAAGTCCGATTCGGCGGTGGCGCCGTCGCCGATCCAGGCCGAGGCGATCTTGGTATCGCCCTTGATCGCCGAGGCCATGCCCCAGCCCACGCCTTGTACGAACTGGGTGGCGAGGTTGCCGGAGATGCTGAAGAAGCCGTAGTCACGCACCGAGTACATGATCGGCAGTTGGCGGCCCTTGAGCGGATCGCGCTCGTTGGACAGCAACTGGCAGATCAGGTCCACCAACGGCACTTCGCGGGCCATCAGGATGCTTTGCTGGCGGTAGGTGGGGAAGCACATGTCGGTGACATTGAGCGCCAGGGCCTGGGCGCTGCCGATGGCTTCCTCGCCGAGGCTCTGCATGTAGAACGACATTTTCTTCTGGCGCTGGGCCACCACCATGCGGTTGTCGAAGATCCGCGTCATGAGCATGGTGCGCATGCCCTTGCGCAGGATCTCCACGGGCACGCCTTCGGCCCATGGGCCCAAGGCATTGCCCTGGTCGTCAAGCACCCGGATCAGGCCCTTGGCCAGGTCGGCGGTGTCGGCGGGTTCGACGTCGATGGCAGGTTTGCGCACGGTGCCGGCATCGGTCAGACGCAGGTACGTGAAGTCGGTTTTGCAGCCGGGACGGCCGGAGGGTTCGGGAACGTGCAGGCGCAGCGGTTCGTACTGCTGGGTCATGGCTTTCTACGCTCTATCTTGTGAATTTCTTGTAGTGGGCGCGCTTAGCTGACAGTCCTTCGCCGGGTAGGCGAAATATTGTCCTACAACAATCATAGGCCGGGGGCAGGAGAATATTTATCTGTGTTTCGTTGCGTTGGAGGTGATTTGCAGATAAAAAATCTGCATAAACATAAAAAACAGGTGGTTTTGTCTCATGCGCAAGCTGGATCGTACCGATATCGGCATTCTCAACAGCCTTCAGGAGAACGCCCGCATCACCAACGCCGACCTTGCCCGGTCGGTCAACCTGTCGCCCACCCCATGCTTTAACCGGGTCAAGGCGATGGAGGAACTGGGCTTGATCCGCGAGCAAGTGACGCTGCTAGACGCCGAGCTGTTGGGCCTGCACGTCAATGTGTTTATCCACGTCAGCCTGGAGAAACAGGTAGAAGAGGCGTTGCAGCATTTCGAGGAAGCGATTTCCGACCGCCCGGAAGTCATGGAGTGCTACCTGATGGCCGGCGACCCGGACTATCTGATCCGGGTGCTGGTGCCGACCATCCAGGCGTTGGAGCGGTTCATGCTGGATTTTCTGACCAAGGTGCCGGGGGTGGCCAATATCCGCTCCAGTTTTGCCCTCAAGCAGGTGCGCTATAAAACCGCGTTGCCGTTGCCGGCCAATGGGTTGACGGTGGAAGGCTAGGCAAGCCGTTCAAAGGCGATTGAGCGGAATTTTCAGGTAAACGACGCCATTGTCTTCCGCTACCGGCAAATGTCCGGCGCGGATGTTGACCTGCACGGCCGGTAGCAACAGTGCTGGCATGCCTAGGGTGGCGTCGCGCTGGGTGCGCATGGCGACGAATGTCGCTTCATCGATGTCATCGCGCACGTGGATGTTGTACTGGCGCTGCTCTCCCACCGTGGTTTGGTGGCATGCAGTGCGTTCGGTGGGCGGGTAGTCGTGGCAGACATAGAGGCGGGTAGCGGCCGGGTAGGCCAGCAAGCGTTTGATCGAGGCGAACAACTGCTTGGCGCTGCCGCCGGGGAAGTCGCAACGGGCGGTGCCGGCATCGGGCATGAACAGGGTATCGCCTACCAGAATCGCCTCGTCTTCAATCAGGTACGCCATGTCCGCCGGGGTATGGCCGGGCACATGCAGCGCTCGGGCGCGCAGATTGCCGATACGGAAATCCTCATCGGCGCCGAACAGGTGATCGAACTGTGAGCCATCGACGGCGAAGGGTGGCTTCAGGTTGAACAACGTCTTGAACACGCTTTGGACCTGGGTGATGCCTTGGCCGATAGCGATCTTGCCGCCCAGGTGTGCCCGCAGGTAGGGCGCCGCGGACAGGTGATCGGCGTGGGCATGGGTTTCTAACAACCACTGCACACGCAACCGGTGTTCGTGAACAAAGGCCATGAGGCGGTCGGCCTGGGTAGTGGCCGTGCGGGCGCAAGCGGGGTCGTAGTTGAGGACAGGGTCGACAATGGCGCATTCGCTGCCATCGCACTCGAACACAATGTAGGAAAAGGTCGATGTGTCTTTGTCGAAAAAGGCTTGGATTTGGGCAGGCATAGGGGCGAACCTTTTCAGAAGATTGCGCAAGGGTAGTGAAGTGCGCGCGCTGCTGACCAGTGCCAGGGTGTTTCTGTTGATGCCTGGGCAGTATCCTGTCGCCGATTCGCGACCGGATCACCGGAGCGGCCACTGATTACGGGTTTTATATGCTGGCGATGTTGTTGGGTGGGGTGATGGGGTTGGTGCTGGGCCTGACCGGCGCCGGCGGCGGCATTCTGGCGGTGCCGGCCTTGGTGCTGGGCCTGGGTTGGAGCATGACCCAAGCCGCGCCCGTGGCGTTGCTGGCGGTGGGCAGTGCGGCGGCGGTGGGCGCCCTGGATGGCTTACGCCACGGCTTGGTGCGTTACCGCGCCGCATTGTTGATTGCCTTGCTCGGCGCGCTGTGTTCGCCCATTGGCATCTACTTGGCCCATCGCCTGCCGGAAAAAATCCTCATGGGCCTGTTCAGCCTCCTGATGATGCTGGTGGCCTGGCGCATGTTGCGCCGTGAGGCGCCAGCGCCCGGGCCGAGCGACCACGGCAGCGCATCCTGGGGGCAGAAAAACTGCCTGCTCAACCAGCAGACGGGGCGCCTGGCCTGGACCGCCAAATGCTCGGCCACTCTGGCGGCGTTGGGGGCGGTGACCGGCGTGGTGTCGGGGTTGCTGGGGGTGGGCGGCGGGTTTCTGATCGTGCCGGCGTTCAAGCAACTGACCGATGTGCAGATGCGCGGCATCGTCGCCACGTCGCTCATGGTGATCTGCCTGATTTCGGCGGTCGGGGTGGTGGGGGCGCTGCGGGCCGGGGTGGTTATCGACGCCACGGGTGGCGCGTTTATCGCGGCGGCCATCGTGGGCATGCTGGTGGGCCGCGGGGTGTCCGGGCGGGTGCCGGCGCGGCTGTTGCAGGTGGGGTTCGCCAGCCTGTGCCTGGGCTCGGCCGCGTACATGCTGTACACGGCCGCACGTTAGGAGGCGTTTTTAGGAAAGGAAACCGCCATCCACGTTCAACGACACACCGGTGGTGTAGCTGGAAGCGTCGCTGGCCAGGTACAGCACGGCGCCGGCCATTTCGCTGGGGGCCGCCACGCGCTTGAGGGGGATCTGGGCCAGGGCAGTGTTGAGGATCGCGTCGTTTTTCACCAGGGCCGAGGCGAATTTGGTGTCGGTCAGGCCCGGCAGCAGGGCGTTGCAGCGGATGCCGAACTGCGCGCATTCCTTGGCAAACACCTTGGTCATGTTGATGACCGCTGCTTTGGTCACCGAGTAAATGCCTTGGAAGACGCCCGGTGAAATGCCGTTGATGGATGCGACGTTGATGATGCTGCCGCCGCCGTTTTCGCGCATCAGCTTGCCGGCTTCCACCGACATGAAGAAGTAACCACGGATGTTCACATCGACAGTTTTCTGGAACGCGCCTAGGTCGGTGTCCAGCACGTTGCAGAACTGTGGGTTGGTGGCCGCGTTGTTGACCAGGATGTCCAGGCGCCCGAACTGCTCGCGGATGCCGGCGAAGACCTGGCCGATCTGTTCCATTTCACCGATATGGCAGGCCACGGCGGTGGCTTTGCCGCCATCGGCGATGATCGCGTCGGCAACGTGTTGGCAGCCTTCGAGCTTGCGGCTCGACACGATCACGTGGGCACCTTGCTGGGCCAGGAGTTTGGCGATGGCTTCGCCAATACCGCGGCTGGCGCCGGAGACGAAAGCGATCTTGCCATCGAGGTCGAACAACTGAGTCTTGGACATGGTTTTTCCTTGTTATAAGCCGTCGATCAGAGGCTGGATTTGGCGATGACTTGCAGGCTCATGTGCTCCAGCAACTTGTTCATCGAAATGAACTGCGCGAAGCGTTTGTCCTGGGTCTGGCCGTGGAAGAAGCGGTAGTAGATCTGCTGCACGATGCCGGCGAGGCGAAACAGGCCGTAGGTGTAGTAGAAATCGAAGTTATCGATGCGAATGCCCGCGCGTTCGGCGTAGTAATCGACAAATTCTCGGCGAGTGAGCATGCCGGGCGCGTGGCTGGGCTGGCGCCGCATCAACTGCACGGGCGCCGGGTCGCCGGCTTCGATCCAATAGGCCAGGCTGTTGCCCAGGTCCATCAGTGGGTCGCCCAGGGTGGTGAGTTCCCAGTCCAGTACGCCGATGATCTGCATCGGGTTGTGGGGGTCGAGGATCACGTTGTCGAAGCGGTAGTCGTTATGCACGATGCTGGAGGTCGGGTGGTCGGCGGGCATTTTGTCCTTGAGCCAGGCCTTGACCGCTTCCCACTTGGGCGCGTCGGGGGTCAGGGCTTTGTCGTAGCGCTCGCTCCAGCCGCGGATCTGGCGCTCCACATAGCCTTCGGGCTTGCCCAGGTCCGCCAGGCCGCAGGCGCGGTAGTCGACGCGGTGCAGCTCAACGAACTTGTCGATAAAGCTTTTGCACAGGGCCTCGGTCTTGCTGGCGTCCAGGCCCAGCTCCGGGGGTAGTTCTGAGCGCAGGATGATGCCGCTGACCCGCTCCATCACATAGAACTCGGCACCGATCACCGCTTCGTCGGTGCAGTGCACGTAAGCCTTGGGGCAATACGGGAAGCCGTCCTTGAGTTGGTTGAGGATGCGGAACTCGCGGCCCATGTCGTGAGCGGACTTGGCCTTGTGGCCAAACGGCGGGCGGCGCAGCACGAATTCCTGGCCGGGGTATTCCAGCAGGTAGGTGAGGTTCGAGGCGCCGCCCGGGAACTGGCTGATCCGTGGGGTGCCGCTCAGGCCGGGAATGTGCGCCTTGAGGTAGGGGTCGATGAGACTGACATCGAGTTCTTCGCCGGGGCGAATGGGGGTGGACTGGTCAGTAAGCGTCATGCTTATCCCTTCTGCTTATTTTGGATGCCAGAGACTATTGGCTAATCTAATGTGCCCGCCGGGCCCCCACAACCACGAGAGGCCTTTATAGGTGTGGGTGTTGCCGGGTAATCATTGTTTTTGATACGGGCGTTTGAATTGTCCGACAAGGCTGTTTCAAGCCTTCGCCGGCAACGCCAGCGGGGTGAGCAAAGGTTGCCCGGCGAAGTGCGCCAGCAGGTTTTTACCCACCAGTTCCACCGTCGCCTGGGTCGCTTGCGGCGACAGCCCGGCCACGTGTGGGGTGAGCACGACGTTGCTCAATACCTTAAGGGCCTCGGGCACCAGAGGCTCGTCGTCGAACACATCCAGCGCCGCCCCGGCGATGCGTCGTTGTTCCAAGGCGCTGATAAGTTCGCCGGTGTTCACCACGCTGGCCCTGGCGATGTTGACGAGAAAGCCGTTGGGGCCGAGCGCATCCAGGGCCTGCTTGTTAATCAGGTTGCGGGTGCCCAGGCCGCCGGGGGTGGCGACGATCAAAAAATCCGAGGCCCGCGCCAGTTCTGTGGGCGTGGAGCAAAAATCGTAGGGCACGTCGCTACGGTGCTGGCGGTTGTGGTAGCTGACGCTCATTTCAAAGCCTTTGGCGCCGCGCTGGGCGATGGCCATGCCCACGGCACCCAGGCCCAGGATGCCCAAGTGTTTGCCGGCCAGGGACGGGCGCATGATTTTCGGCCACTCGCCCCGGCGCACGGCGGCGTCGGCGCGGGGAATGTCGCGCACCAAGGCCAGCAGCAGGGCCATGGCGTGGTCGGCCACTGACGAGGCATTGACCCCGGCGCCATTGGTGACCGCGATCCCGCGGTTGCTGGCGGCTTGCAGGTCAACCTGCTCATGGCCGGCACCGATCACGCAGATGATTTCCAGGTGGGGCAGGGCGGCCATCTCTTCGCCCGTCAGGCCCAGGGGGCCGCGGGTGAGTACCGCGCGGATTTGCCCGGCGTGGGTCTGGATCGCCTGGGCCCGCTCGGCCGGGGTGGGCGCGAGGATCAGGTGAAAGCCGCTGTGCTCCAGAATCGGCAGGTAGTCATTGATGGTTTCAACCAGGACCAGAACGGTGTTGGGCATGCTGCGCTCCTGTGGGCAAGGCTGTGGGGCAAGGGCGCCAGACTGCTGGCTTGGCCGGTGTTTGGCAATGGTAGACGCGGTTACGCGCGGCTGCCGCCCCGCGTGGGGCCTGCATCTTGGCGCAGCCGCTAGTGGCATTTGGCTGTCGTCGTCATGGACGTACACAAACGCGACCGTTGGCCTGATCCGCCTAACCGTTGCTCAGCTAAGTCTTTGCTTCTGTTGATGAATCCCCCAGAATCGCGGCCCTGTTACGGCCGGGGCGCTGCCTGTCGGGTTTTTCCGACTCGCTTCGGCTGTGTGGCAAATGACCGGAATGCGGAGATCCGACCGGATGAAAGATCAAGCCAATAGCGTCAACCCACCGTTTGACGCGGCTTTACCTGTCAGCATCAGTGCCTGGAATCGCCAGGACACCACGTGGATGTTGGGTCTGTTTGGGACGGCCATCGGCGCCGGCACGCTGTTTTTGCCGATCAACGCTGGCCTGGGCGGTTTCTGGCCGTTGCTGATTCTCGCGCTGCTGGCCTTCCCCATGACCTTTTACGCGCACCGTGGCTTGACCCGGTTCGTGCTGTCGGGCCGTGAGGGCTCTGACATTACTGAGGTGGTTGAGGAGCATTTCGGCATCAAGGCCGGCGCACTGATTACCCTGCTGTACTTCTTTGCGATTTTCCCGATCCTGCTGATCTACAGCGTCGCGCTGACCAACACCGTGGGCAGCTTCATGGAGCATCAGTTGCACATCATGCCGCCGCACCGGGCGGTGCTGTCGTTTGTGCTGATTCTCGGCCTGCTGGCAGTGGTGCGCTGCGGCGAGCAGGTGATCGTCAAAGCCATGAGCCTGATGGTTTATCCGTTTATTGTCGCGCTGCTGTTTCTGGCGGTTTTTCTCGTTCCCCACTGGAATGGCGGCATCCTGGAGACTGCCTCCACCGTGCCTGCGCCCTCGGCGCTGCTGCACACCCTGTGGCTGGCGATTCCGGTGATGGTGTTCTCGTTCAACCATTCGCCGATCATCTCGGCGTTCGCGGTGGATCAAAAGCGCCGCTATGGTGCCCAGGCCGAGCCGCGCAGTTCGCAGATACTGTCCCGCGCCCACCTGTTAATGGTGGCGATGGTGCTGTTCTTCGTGTTCAGTTGCGTGCTGACCCTGTCGCCGGCGCAATTGGCCGAGGCCAAGGCGCAGAACCTGTCGATCCTGTCGTACCTGGCCAACCACTTCAGCAACCCGACCATCGCTTTCGCCGCGCCCTTGATTGCCTTCGTGGCGATTTCCAAGTCGTTCCTGGGCCATTACATCGGCGCCAGCGAAGGCCTCAAGGGCCTGATCGTCAAGAGCGGCCGACGCCCAGCGCCCAAGACCCTGGACCGCATGACCGCAGCGTTCATGCTGGTGGTGTGCTGGATCGTGGCCACGCTCAACCCGAGCATCCTGGGCATGATCGAAACCCTGGGCGGGCCGATCATCGCCGCCATCCTGTTCTTGATGCCGATGTACGCCATCCGCAAGGTGCCGGCCATGGCCAAGTACCGTGGCCAGGCGTCCAACGTGTTCGTGACCCTGGTGGGGTTGGTGGCGATTTCGGCGTTGATTTATTCGTTAACGGCGTAAGCAATATTCCCACCACTCTGTGGGAGTGAGCCTGCTCGCGATAGCGCCCTTTCAGCCGACATCTATGTTCAATGAAAGACCGCCATCGCGAGCAACCTCGCCACAGATGACACCCACATCCTGCGCAACGGTTGATGAGCATCAACGCCTAGTGGCCGTAAGCCGCTATGCTGGGTGGTTTTAGTCACCTTCCAGCCAGGCGTCCCCCAGCGTGTCGACCCCGCCCAAACCCACCACCTTGTTACCCGTTGCCCATCCTCCTGCGACCGTGCGTCAGCGCCGCCTCGGCGATTTGCTGGCCGGTTTGTCGGTGGCCGGGTTGCTGCTGCCCGAGGCCGTGGCCTATTCGACCATCGCTGCGTTGCCGCCCCAGGCCGGGGTGATCGCGCTGTTTGCCGGGTTGCTGTGCTATGGCCTGTTTGGCGGCAGCCGTTTTGCCATTGTCTGCGCCACGTCGTCTTCGGCGGCGGTGCTGGCGGCGGCGACGGCGAGCCTGGCCGATGGCGACCCGGCATTGCGCATGACCTTGGCGGTGGCCTTGGTGCTGGTGACGGGGGTGTTTTTCCTGCTGGCCGGGCTGCTCAAGTTGGGCAGCGTCACGGCGTTCATCGCCAAACCGGTGCTGCGCGGTTTCGCCTTTGGCCTGGCGCTGACCATCATCCTCAAACAAGTGGCGAGCATCGTTGATGTGCCGTTGAGCAACGGCAACCTGGTGCGGTTCCTGCCGCAACTGCTGGAGCAATGGCCGCAGTGGAACTGGGCCGGGGCCGCGGTGGCCGGGGTGGCGTTGGCGCTGTTGTGGCTGTTTGCCCGGGTACGCTGCCTGCCGGGGGGCTTGCTGGTGTTGATGGCGGGCATTGCGGCGGGGCGTTGGCTGGATTTACCGGCCCACGGCGTGAAGTTGATCGGGGTGATCGAGCTGAGCCTGGAGGTGCCTTCCCTGCCGGTACTGCCATTTTTTGACTGGTTGCGCCTCGGCGAGCTGGGCTTTGCCATGGTGATGATTCTGTACGCCGAGTCCTATGGCTCCATCAGCGCCTTCGCCCTCAAACACGGTGACCGGGTGTCCTCGAACCGTGACTTGTGGGCGCTGGGCGCCGGTAACCTGCTGTCCGGGCTGTTCCATGGTATGCCGGTGGGCGCCGGGTACTCGGTGACCTCGGCCAATGAAGCGGCCGGGGCGACGTCGCGCCTGGCCGGCGCGGTGGCGGCCCTGGTGGTGTTGTTCATCGTGCTGACGATGCTGCCGTGGATCGCCCTGACACCGGAGCCGGTGCTGGCCGCAGTGGTCATCCACGCGCTGTCCCGAGGCTTGAGCCTCAAGCCGCTGGGGCGCTACTTCGTCTGGCGCCGCGATCGCTTGCTGGTGATCTGCGCGGTGGTGGCGGTGTTGGTGCTGGGGGTGTTGGATGGTCTGCTGATGGCCGTGGCGATCAGCGTGGTACTGATGCTGCGGCAGATGTCGGCGGCGGATATCCAGGCCCTGGGGCAGATGGGGGGCGGCCATGATTACGTTGACCTCGGCCGCCACCCGCAGGCGCGGGAAGTGCCGGGGGTGCTGGTGCTGCGGCCGGGGGAGCAGCTGTTCTTCGCCAATGTGGAGCGCATCCTGGGCAATGCCCTGCGCCTGATCCGCCACACGCCCGAACCGGTACACACGGTGATTCTCAGCCTTGAGGAGTCCTCCAACCTTGATGGCACCAGTATCGAGGCCCTGGCCGAGTTCTTCGCCCGGGTCGGCGAGGAGGGCAAGCACCTGGTGCTGGCGCGGCTCAAGCACCGGGCCAAACAGGGCCTGCTCGCCTTGCCCGAGGCCGAGCGCGACGGTGTGATGCTCAGTGGCCTGAGCGTGGACGATGCGGTGCAGGCAGCGCTCAAACGCCAGGCATAAAAAAACGCCGCGTACCTGGCGGTGCGCGGCGTTTTCTACAGCGGTTAAGCCTTAGGCTTGAATGACCGGGATATTGGCATTCGCTGCGGCTTCACGGAACTCGGCGATCTGGTCGAAACTCAGGTAGCGATAGACATCGCTGGCCATGGTGTCGATTTCCTTCGCGTAGACCATGTATTCCTCGACGGTCGGCAGGCGACCCAGGATCGAGGCCACCGACGCCAGCTCGGCCGAAGCCAGGTAGACGTTGGCGCCGTCGCCCAGACGGTTCGGGAAGTTACGGGTGGAAGTGGAGACCACTGTGGCGTTCGGCTCAACCCGTGCCTGGTTACCCATGCACAGCGAGCAGCCCGGCATTTCCATGCGCGCGCCAGCCTTGCCGTAGATGCCGTAGTAGCCTTCTTCGGTCAGTTGGTGAGCGTCCATCTTGGTCGGCGGCGACAGCCACAGGCGAGTTGGCAACTGGCCCTTGACCTGCTCCAGCAACTTACCGGCAGCGCGGAAGTGACCGATGTTGGTCATGCACGAACCGATGAACACTTCGTCGATCTTCTCGCCAGCCACGCTGGACAGCAGGCGGGCGTCGTCCGGGTCGTTAGGTGCGCAGAGAACTGGCTCCTTGATCTGGGCCAGGTCGATTTCGATGATTTCGGCGTATTCGGCGTCGGCATCGGCCACCATCAGTTCCGGGTTGGCGATCCAGGCTTCCATCGCTTGAGCGCGACGTTCCAGGGTGCGCGCATCGCCGTAGCCTTCGCCGATCATCCAGCGCAGCAGGGTGATGTTGGAGCTCAGGTACTCGGTGATGGACTCTTTGGACAGCTTGATAGTGCAACCGGCAGCCGAACGTTCGGCCGAGGCGTCGGACAGCTCGAAAGCCTGTTCGATGCTCAGGTTGTCCAGGCCTTCGATTTCCAGGATGCGGCCGGAGAAGGCGTTCTTCTTGCCTTTCTTCTCTACGGTCAGCAGGCCAGCCTGGATCGCGTAGTAAGGAATGGCGTGCACCAGGTCACGCAGGGTGACGCCCGGTTGCATCTTGCCTTTGAAGCGCACCAGGATCGATTCCGGCATGTCCAGTGGCATCACGCCAGTGGCGGCGGCGAACGCTACCAGGCCGGAACCGGCCGGGAACGAAATGCCCATTGGGAAACGGGTGTGGGAGTCGCCGCCGGTGCCGACGGTGTCCGGCAGCAGCATGCGGTTCAGCCAGCTGTGGATGATGCCGTCGCCCGGGCGCAGGGACACGCCGCCACGGGTCATGATGAAGTCAGGCAGGGTGTGGTGGGTGGTCACGTCGATCGGCTTTGGATACGCCGCGGTGTGGCAGAAGGACTGCATCACCAGGTCGGCGGAGAAGCCCAGGCACGCCAGGTCTTTCAGTTCGTCGCGGGTCATCGGGCCCGTGGTGTCCTGGGAACCGACGGTGGTCATCTTCGGTTCGCAGTAGGTGCCGGGGCGTACGCCGGTCACGCCGCAGGCCTTGCCGACCATTTTCTGCGCCAGGGTGAAACCCTTGGTGCTTTGCGCCGGGGCTTCTGGCTTCTTGAACAGGTCCGATGGTGGCAGACCCAGTTCGGTACGGGCCTTCTCGGTCAGGCCACGGCCAATGATGAGCGGGATACGGCCGCCAGCACGGACTTCGTCGAGCAGGACCGGGGTCTTCATTTCGAAGGTGGTCAGCACTTCATCGCTGTTGTGCTTGGTGACTTTGCCAGCGTGCGGGTACAGGTCGATCACGTCGCCCATGTGCATGTTGGAAACGTCGAATTCGATCGGCAGTGCGCCAGCATCTTCCATGGTGTTGTAGAAGATCGGAGCGATCTTGCTGCCGAAGCAGAAGCCGCCAGCGCGCTTGTTCGGCACGTAAGGCACGTCGTCGCCGAAGAACCACAGCACCGAGTTGGTTGCCGATTTACGCGAGGAACCGGTACCGACCACGTCACCGACGTAGGCGATAGGGAAACCCTGGCCGCGCATTTCTTCGATCTGCTTCATCGGGCCGGTCACGCCTTGCTCGTCCGGCACGATGCCGTCACGGGCCATTTTCAGCATGGCCAGGGCGTGCAGCGGGATGTCAGGGCGCGACCAGGCGTCCGGGGCAGGGGACAGGTCGTCGGTGTTGGTTTCGCCGGTGACCTTGAACACCCGCAGGCTGATCTTGTCAGCCAGGGTCGGACGGTTCTTGAACCATTCGCCGTCAGCCCAGGATTGCAGCACGCCTTGGGCGTGGGTGTTGCCGTTCTTGGCTTTTTCTGCGACGTCGTGGAACGCATCGAACATCAGCAGGGTGTGCTTGAGCTGGGCTGCGGCCACGGGCGCCAGTTCAGCGTCGTCCAGCAGGTTGACCATGGTGACGATGTTGTAGCCGCCCTGCATGGTGCCCAGCAGCTCGACTGCACGCTTTTTGTCGATCAGCGGGGAAGTGGCTTCGCCCTTGGCCAGGGCCGACAGGAAACCAGCCTTGACGTAGGCAGCTTCGTCAACGCCTGGTGGAATGCGGTTGGTAATCAGGTCAACGAGGAAAGCTTCTTCGCCAGCGGGGGGATTTTTCAGCAGCTCGACCAGGCCTGCAGTTTGTTCGGCGTTAAGCGGCTGGGGAACGATACCCAGGGCGGCGCGCTCTTCGATATGTTTGCGGTAGGCTTCAAGCACAGTTATTACCCTCATCAGTGGTCCCGGTCCGGGACGCTCATCCAGAAATAGCCGGTGCGCAGCGCCTGGGGGCTTTTTGGGCCGCAAAGCCTGCGCTACCGGTATTCCTCACAGAAGCTGCTTTCAAAGTTTTACGCCTGCCGAACGGGCTGATGAGGGTTGGCGCAGAGCTTTCCCCGCTGGAAAGACTCCTCGCCAACACCGTTCTTTAGGATCAACTGTGCTCGTGACGCTTTGAAAACAGCTTCTAACGGACTATTGGCGCCTTAAAAGGCTGGCCGATTCTACGGCAAAAAAAATCTAAAGGTAAGTTAGGCCCTCAAGTTTGAGGGGTGATGAATGTTAGACAAAGGGCTAACATGCCGACCTGTTTTGCTTCCTCGCGTCCTGCCTACCTATGCCCAATCAGACCATCAAGACCCCCTGCGTCGGCCTCTGCTCCACTGTTTACGGTGATTTGGTGTGCCGTGGCTGCAAGCGTTTCCACCACGAAGTGATCCACTGGAACGGCTACAACGAGGAAGAGAAACGCGCGGTGTGGCTGCGCCTGGAGCAACTGCTGGTGCAGGTGATGGCCTCCAAGTTGGAGGTTTTCGACGCCGCTTGCCTGCGTTCGCAGCTGGAACAGCGCAAGATCCGCTTCGTGCCCCATCAGTCCGAGTACTGCTGGGCCTACCAGTTGATCGCCCGCGGTGCGCGGGTCATCAATCAATTGGATGCCTACGGGATGGTGCTGCTGCCGGAGTTTCGCGACTGGAACCTGCCGGAGCTGCGCGATGCCATCGACCGGGAATTTTTCCTGCTCTCCGAGGCCCACTACGAGCGTTACATCGCCCCGGGCTTTCTCAAGGATGCTCTTGCGCGCTGAGCCTTGAATGCAACGGGGGCAAGCGTCGCGACGCTTGCCCCCGTGGTTTGCCTGCTTGGCACCGCACTTGCTAGTGGCGGGCCACTTCCTCCTCCAGATGCCCCATCACGTCCTCAGGCTTGAGCACCAGCACGTCGCAGTTCACGGCGTCGAGCACCACTTCGGCGGTGTTGCCGATCAGCGCGCCGGACAACCCTGTGCGGGCCACGGTGCCGATGATGAGCACCGCGGCGTCCAGCTTGTTGACGTTGTGGGGGATCAGCACATCGGCCGGGCCTTCCTCGATGTGCAGGTGGTCGTCATCGATATCGAACTCGGCCTGGAACGCGCGGCACTGCTCGCGATAGCGGGCCTCGATGGTTTCCTTGAGTTGGAACACCGGGTCCGCCGCCGACAGCATGGGCGAAGGGTGGGCGCTGATGACGTGCAACTTGGCTTTGGCCAGGGAGGCGATGTCGAAGCCATGGTCAACAATGCAGCTGTGCAGGGTGCGGTGCTCGCCGTCGGTGTTGCCCACGTCCACGGCCGCCAGGATGGTGCCGCCGGTCCACGGCGTCGCGGTCTTGACCAGCAGCACCGGGGTGGGGCAGTAGCGCAGCAGTTTCCAGTCCGCCGGGGTCAGCAGGGCTTTTTTCAGCGGGTTGTCGGGGAAATGCTGCTTGATGACCAGCCCGCAGCCCTCGGCTTGTTGCACGTCAATGATGGTTTCGTGCTGGCTTTCCTTCCACGCCTGTTCGGTGGTGACGCTATAGCCTTCTTCCACCAGGCGGGCCTTGAGTACGGCCAGGAGCGCGCCGTGGTCATGTTTTTTGTCGCACACCAGCAGATGCAGATGGGCTTGGGTGACGCCAGCAATCAACTTGGCGCGTTTAAGTGCCAGGCTCTCGGCCGGTGTGGGCTCAATGACCACCAGGATGCTGCGGATGGCTTGCATGGTCGGGTTCTCCAGAAAAATGACAGGACGTGAGTGCCACAACTATAGATGCTGCGCGCGCACCCGGATGTTGATGCACATCAAGCCCGGTTGCTGGTGGTCTGCGGCCCGGCCGGTATAATCGGCGCCTTTGCCCGTGAACCCCTACTGCGTGAGCCCCATGTTGCCGATTCTTGACGTCGCCGCTGCCCTGCCTTGCCCCGTATCTTTTCTGACGCAGGTGGCTCAATGATCCTGCCCGAGATCCACGAATTTCTCGGCTGCCGCACGCCGGATGCCTGGGTGCAAGCAGCGCTGGCGGACCAGGAAACCCTGCTCATCGACCACAAGAACTGCGAATTCAAGGCCGCCAGCACCGCCCTGAGCCTGATCGCCAAGTACCACAGCCATGTCGACTTGATAAACCTGATGTCGCGCCTGGCCCGTGAAGAGCTGGTGCACCACGAGCAGGTCATGCGCCTGATGAAAAAACGCAAGATCGGCTTGCGCCAGTTGTCGGCCGGGCGCTACGCCTCGGGCCTGCGCAAAGTGGTGCGCAGCCACGAGCCGGTGAAACTGGTGGATACCCTGGTGGTGGGCGCGTTTATCGAGGCCCGCAGTTGCGAGCGTTTCGAGGCCCTGGTGCCGCACCTGGACGAAGAGCTGGGCAAGTTCTACTTCGGCCTGCTCAAGAGTGAAGCGCGGCACTTCCAGGGCTATCTGAAACTGGCCTACCAGTACGGCGACGCGGCCGACATCGCCCAGGTCATCGAGCGGGTGCGGGCCGCCGAACGGGAGCTGATCGAGTCGCCCGACGTCGAGTTCCGCTTCCACAGCGGCGTGCCGGGCAACTGTTAAAAACTCTTAAAAACATGAAAGTTATGGCCAAACCCGGCAACCCACGCCGTTTTGGCCAATGCCGACGGCATTTTGCCAAGCGTTGACCCTTATACTGCAGCCTCTTCGGATCAAGGGCTGTGGTTGGGCGTTATGGAAAACCTGGGAGTTGGCAAAGTCCTGCTGGTGGAGGACGACGAGCGCTTGGCGGCGTTGATCGCGCACTTTCTCACCCAGCATGGTTTTGAGGTGAGGGCCGTGCACCGCGGTGACGTGGCGCTGGCGGCCTTTCTGGAGTTCAAGCCCCGGGTCGTGGTGCTCGACCTGATGCTGCCGGGGCAAAGCGGCCTGCATGTGTGCCGCGAGATCCGTGCCATTTCCGACATTCCGATTGTCATCCTCACCGCCAAGGAAGATGACCTGGACCACATCCTGGGCCTGGAGTCCGGCGCCGACGACTACGTCATCAAACCCATCAAGCCGCCCGTGTTGCTGGCCCGGTTACGCGCCTTGCAGCGCCGCCAGGTGCCCCAGGATAGCGTGCGCGGCGCCCTGGAATTCGGGCGCCTGGTGATCGACCGCAGTTGCCGCGAAGTGCGTCTGGGCGCACAGGTGATCGACCTCACCACCATGGAGTTCGAGCTGCTGTGGCTGTTGGCCAGTGCGGCGGGCACGCTTCTTTCGCGCGACGACATCCTCAACCGCATGCGCGGCATCGCCTTCGACGGCCTCAACCGCAGCGTGGACGTCTACATCAGCAAACTACGCGGCAAACTCAACGACAACCCTCGCGAACCGGTGTGCATCAAGACCATCTGGGGCAAGGGTTACCTGTTCAATCCGTTTGCCTGGGAGGTCTAGATGCTGCGCCTGTTTTTACGCCTGTACATCGTGCTAGCCATCGGCCTGGCGGGCGCCATCATGGCGGTCAACTACACCTTCTCCGAGCTGCTGCCCGAAGCCAACGAAGCCTATAACCGCGAAGCCCTGCGCGGCCCGGCCTATGGCCTGGTGCAACAACTGCGCCCAGTCACCGGCGCGGCGCGGGCGCAACGCCTGGCCGAGCTGCAACCCCACTACGGCCTGCGCTTGGAACTGGTAGAGGCCAGCGACCTGAGCCTCAGCACCCGCGAACAGGGGCTGTTGGCCGAAGACCAAGTGGTGGTGCGCGGCGACTTCAGCGAGTTTGTCGCGAACATCGATGGCGGCGCGCAGTTGCTCAGCATCAAACTCCCCGAAGAGCCCAAGTGGCTATATCTCTGGGCGTACTTGTTCCTGGGGGTGTGCCTGGCGCTGGTCCTGTATTTCTGGGTGCGCCCGCATTGGCGCGACCTGGAGTTGATCCGCCTCGGCGCCCAGCGCTTTGGCGACAATGACCTGAGTGCGCGCATCCAGCTCTCGCGACGCTCCAGCGTGCGCGAGTTGGCGGGGCACTTCAACCACATGGCCGAGCGCATCGAAGGCTTGATCGCCCATCAGCGGGAGCTGACCAACGCGGTTTCCCACGAGTTGCGCACCCCCATCGCGCGGCTGTCGTTCGAGCTCGATCAGTTGCGCCAACAGGCCGACCCGCGCAAGCACAGCGAACTCATAAATGACATGTACGCCGACCTCGGCGAGTTGGAGGAAATGGTCTCTGAGCTACTGACCTACGCCAGCCTGGAGCGTGGCGCCACGGTCATCAGCCGCGAAGACATCCAGGCCCAGAGCTGGCTTGACAGCGTAGTCGGCAGCGTGGCCCTGGAGGCGGAAGCGGCGGGGGTGCAGTTGTCCATTGGCGCCTGCCAGGTGGAGTGGGTGCGCATCGAGCCGCGCTTCATGGCCCGGGCCCTGATAAACCTGCTGCGCAACGCCATCCGCTACGCCGAACGGCGGGTGGAGGTATCGCTGGTGCGCCTTGGCGATGGTTATGAAGTGCTGGTCAACGACGACGGCCCCGGCGTGCCGCTGGCCGGGCGGGAGAAGATCTTCGAGCCGTTCTCGCGCCTCGACGCCAGCCGCGACCGCCGCACCGGTGGTTTTGGCCTGGGGCTGGCGCTGGTGCGGCGGGTGTCTCAGTCCCACGGTGGCGAGGTCGAAGTGCTCGATTCCCCCTGGGGTGGCGCCTCGTTTCGCATGACCTGGCTGCACCAGTAGTTAAGCGGGCTCGCCCGCGCCGGGGTGCGCAGCGCCCCTCGACGGTGGTGCGCCCGCTTCGCGCCCGAGCGCGGGCAAGCCCGCTTCCTACAGGGCGGGCACGACCACCGGGCCGAGGCGATAGCGCCCCCCGGGCCCGGCAAAGGGCCGGGGCTTGATTGAGCCCATGCCGTGCCGCGCTGACGTGCCCTGAAGCAACCCCTCGCGATCCCTACGCCGATCCGTGGCGCCCACGTGGGTGGCCAAGCCGAAGGTGGTCTCATCCCACTCTTTTTGCCTATCCGCCAGCCCGACGTGTTGGGGGCTGCGGTGTGGTTGCTCGTCCGCGGCCCGCAGGCCTTCTGCGGGCAGCATCCAACAACAGCAGTACAGCGATAAACACAGGGTGCGCAGGGGCGTGGGCATGGCGGCATCCGCAGGAGAGGGTGCGTTGATGCTAGGGCGGGGCGGGGCGGAAAACTTCAGGAGCTTTGTCGGGAAACTGTCAAAGACTGTAAGGCGCGAGGGTTCCTGGGGCTGATTGTGAACAGGGCGAATTCCGACCAGCGGCACGAAAACCTGTAACTTTTGACAGTAGTCAGGGGGGTGTGGAGGGTATCGAATAAAGCCATCCAGGCCCTAGGGGCTGCGAATCGTCGAAGGCCAGGTGCACCGCAGTACCCGGGTCTGAAGGAGGGAGGTCGAAGTGGCTACACGCAAAGGTTCCAACAGCACCCCAACCCAGGATAATGCGCCTATTGGCCCCCGAGACGCGTTCGCCCCACCTCGGGTGCCGGCCATCATGGACCCGGGCGACCCTACCGGGCTGATACACCGCAACTCCACGCTCGTCCCCCTGGAGGTGGAGTTCGACAGTTGGGAAAGGTCTACCGGGCCCAATCGCACGGACTGGGTGGTGTTGGGGTTCACACATCAGGGCGGCGCATTTCGCGAAGTGGCTCGCAGGAGTTACCCCTCCATAACTGAGGTGGTCTTCCCTCAACGGATGCACGTACCTGTGGAGTTCCTGAGCACCGAGGGGGCGTACTCAGCCTCTATCACTGTTCGTCTTGGCTCGTGGGAGGCCGCCCCCAAGGAGTCGCTCAGAACCCGAGTTTCCATCGATCTGAAATCCCCAAACTTTGGCGAGAAGCCCCTAGCACCCGTATTTCCCGATGAGTTAGGCGGCATCGTCACCGAGCAATACCTGGTGGATCATGGCGGGGTTTGGCTGAAAATCCCGTGGCACGCCGATGCCCAGGTTGGCGATGTGGTCATTTTCTACTTCACCGATGATCCCAATAACCCGGCAACGCCTGTCCCGGTCGGCACCTACACCCTGACTCAGGGTGACGTCAACAACAAGCAACTGAGCTTCTTTCTGGACGCTGCGGTGATCCGCAGCCAGGGCCAAGGGCTGCATTTTGCGCAGTACCGGCTCAGGGATAGGGCAGGTAACACCAATACCGAGACCTCGGATGCAGCCAGCATTCAAGTCAACCTGACCCCGTTGCCTGGCAGCCTTCCACCGCCGAGGGTGCCGCTTTCGACTCGAGGCCTGATTGACCGCCAACACGCGCGCGACCTGGTTTTTGTGGTCATCGACCCGTACCTGCCGGCAGAGCCCGAGGACTGGATAGCAGTGAGCTGGGATGGCTCGCCCCTGCACGAAGTCCACGTGGAGACGGGGGGAGGGTTGCCGTTGGAGATCCCTGTTCCGTGGCTTGCTCTCAGCGCCCAGGGGCTTGGCCCGGCCAATGCAATGGTGAACTACAGAGTCCGGCGTAACGGGGTGTACACGCCACCCTCGCCGACCATCGCGGTGCCCTATGACTTCACCATTGCCGGCCAGGACCACGTGGACGCGCCTGCACTGCTCAATAAAAAACTGGCCCTGATCGAGGTTCGCGGGCTGGCCTCGAACATCCCCAATATGCTGACAGGTGCCGATTTTAGCCTGCCAGCCAAGGCGACGCTCAGGCTATATGACAACCCGATTCCCGGTGAAACCATTGAGTTGTATTGGGGCGCTATCCCGACACCGGTGTATACCTACACCGTAAAATTCGGAGATGGCGGCGGCGATATTATTGAAGAGTTCGTTATTGCCTGGGAATTTATAGAGCTGGATAAAAACAATGCCCACTTGCCGGTGCGCTACCTCACTAATAATGGTGTCAATCAGCAGTTGTCATTAACTACGCCGGTTAATGTATCTATTATCGTTATCGAGAATCTCAAGGAGCCCGTTTTCCGGGATAAAAGTTTCTTCCATAAAATCGAGTGTGATACGGTGCCTCGGCCTTGGCAGGGTATCAGGGTTCAAATCAAGCCGGATGTACGCTTCGCTGAAAACGATCTCATCACCTTGGTGTGGCAGGGCTGCCGCAACTCCAATGGCAGCGATCCCATCGACGGTACTGATGCCGAAATTCCCCATAAGTTGAGTGCGCATGAGGCGCAGTATGGTTTTGACTTTATTGTAAGTGATTGGGAAAAGTTGATTAAGCCCATGCAGGATAATGGCTCTGCCGTTATTTACTATCGTTTGTTGAAAACCACTGGGGCGGTCGGCAGTTCAACTTATGTCCATGTCATTATCAATCACACCTGGCCCAGCGGTTGTGTGTGTTCACCCACTAATGAGTGTCATGTAACGCCACCTCTGCGGGTGTGAGTGGGCCGGATTGGTTGGTAGTGTTTCTTTGTTTCTACAATGGAGCGTTTGAAATGACTAAGGTAAAAGTAAACCCCGGCCGTGAAACCTTGAGTGAGTTGCGTCGGCGCAAAAGCTTGGCGGATGAGGACTTGGTGATAGATGGTGCGTTGCCCAATATACCCGGCGATGAGCCAAACAAATTGCCTAAGGTTTTACAGGGAAGCGAACGGAATGTGGTGTTTAATAATATTGTTTGGCCTGGGAGTACGACGCCCAATCGTAATGTTAGGGTGCAACTTGCAATCAGCGGTGCGAAGTACGGTGACGTACTGAACCTTCGTACTCCCATTACGTATCCGCAGACTTTAAAGTTGCCTGCTGACGAGACGCGATATGAAAGGGTCTTCACCTTGAGTTATTTTGTAAGTTACGGATCTTCTAGTGCTCCGAGTGAAGTTGAGAATGGCAGGACTCAAGTGTATGTAGATAAGTCTCCTCCCCATCATGGTACCAGCGGTGAGGCGATGAAGCATCCTCCGGAAATTGTGAATGGGGGCGGTTACAGGAGCTGAGTGCAACACGGTTATTGAATTGAAGCTGGAGCATCATGCCGCATAGCCATAGCTTCCTGCATCACCTCGTCCATAACCTCGATCGGACACTTGAAGTCGAAGCGCTTA